>CALBEE010000201.1 GCA_937927575.1 uncultured Saprospiraceae bacterium
CCGTCTGACTGCCTCTGTAAGTTGTCCACCCTCATCATAACCTACATATCCTGGAGGCGCACCTACTAATCTTGATACCGAATGCTTCTCTTGAAACTCTGACATATCAATACGAGTAATCGCATTTTCGTCATCAAATAAGACTTCTGCTAAGGCTTTAGCCAACTCGGTTTTACCCACACCAGTAGGTCCTACAAAAATGAAAGATCCAATGGGTCGCTTACCGTCAGAAAGACCTGATCTGCTCCTTCGCACCGCATCCGATACTGCCACTACGGCTTCATGCTGACCTACTAATCGCTTACCGATTTCTTCTTCAAGATTTAGCATCCTATCGCGATCGCTCTTTTGCATTTTGGTTACTGGTATACCTGTCCATTTTGCAACCACTTCTGCAATGTCATTAGCCGTTACTTCTTCATTAGTAAATCTGCCTTCATCAGGTAATTTATCTAATTTCTCTTCCGACACTTTTAATTTTGCTTCTAATTCTTTGAGTGTTCCGTACCTTATTTTTGCTACCTCTTCATATTTACTTTCACGCTCAGCAACCTCTGCTAAATGCTCTTGTTCTTCTATTTGCATTTTGATATTCTGTACCGTATCTACAATCTCTTTCTCACTCTTCCAAGCTGCAGTAATAGAATCCAAATTTTCTTTAGCGTTAGCGATATTCTCTTCTATTATTTTGAGTTTTTTCTTATCCTTTTCTCGTTTAATATATTCTCTTTCTATTTCGAGTTGGCGTAATTTCCTATCTAGTTCATCTATTTCTTCTGGTACCGAATCCAACTCTAATCTCAACTTCGCTGCTGCCTCGTCTATAAGATCAATCGCTTTGTCAGGCAATGATCTATCTGCTATATATCTATGAGATAATTCTGCTGCTGCGACTAGCGCCTCATCCAAAATATCCATCTTATGATATACTTCATATTTTTCTTGTATTCCTCTTAGAATCGATACCGTATCCTCTACTGAAGGTTCATCGATTACTACCGTCTGAAATCTCCTAACTAAGGCCTTATCTTTTTCAAAATATTTCTGATATTCGTCTAGCGTTGTGGCTCCAATAGTTCTCAATTCTCCTCTTGCCAAAGCTGGCTTCAATATATTCGCTGCATCCATTGCACCATTACCACCACCGGCACCTATTAATGTATGGATTTCGTCTACAAATAAAATGATCTCACCATCCGCTCCTTTTACCTCTTTGATGACTGCCTTTAGCCTCTCTTCAAATTCTCCTTTGTATTTTGCTCCTGCTATCAGTGCAGATATATCTAATGAGAATATTTGCTTAGTTCTCAAATTTTCTGGAACATCTTGATTGATAATTCGCCAAGCGATACCTTCTACGATTGCAGTTTTACCTACACCAGCTTCTCCGATAAGGATGGGATTATTTTTCTTTCTCCTTGACAGAATATGTAGGATTCGTCTAATTTCCTCGTCTCTCCCTACGATAGGATCCAATTTTCCTTGTTCGGCACGCTCACAAAGATTGATGGCATATTTACTAAGCGCATTGTATGATTCCTCCGCACTTTGTTCTGTTACTTTTCTCCCTTTACGAAGCTCATTGATCGCTGTTTTTAACGCCTTTTCGGAAGCCCCCAAGTCTTTCAGAATACTGGCACCTTTATCCTTTCCTTTGACGATCCCCATTAAGATTAATTCTAGGGAAATAAATTCGTCGCCAAATTCCTTCATTTGTTTTTTAGCCCTTGAGAGTGCTTGATTACTATCATTGGTCAAAAACTGCTTATCGACCCCAGATACTTTAGGGTATCTTTCTAAAGCCTTATTGAGTTCACGCTTAAGAACAGCTACATTGATATCCATCTTCTGCAACAAAAATTCAGCTAGCTTCTCATCCGTCTCCATGATTCCCTTAATCAGGTGAACGGTATCTACACCTTGTTGATCTAGATGCCCAGCTAATTGCTGCGATTTAAGAATAGCTTCTTGAGCCTTTATAGTGAAATTATCGTATGTCATAATAGTATTTTATAACTAAATACTATCAAATTACAATCCATTTGTATCTAATAGTAATAATGACAGGTAAGATAGGTAAAAGATGGTCAAAATGACAGAGTGCTTTGTTTTATTCTAAGGCTCTGTGCCATTACTTGACTGAGTACTATTTATAGATATGTCCACTGCATATACTTAATCTTGCGGCCCTTTTCGAGATGTGACTTTTCGTAGTAAGTCTTATACTCCAACTCAGGAAAATCTAATGCTTGACTATAAATATCATCACGATCATACAGTATTTTTACATCATTTCTTTCTGCCAGCACCTCTTTGGTAGATTCATAGAGTGTTGGGTCATCTATCTTCATATGTACGATACCACCATCTTTAAGCATATTTTTATAACGATCGTGAAACGCAGGTGCCGTCAATCTTCTATTAGGTTTACCAATAAAAGGATCGGCAAAAGTGATCCAAATTTCTGAAATTTCGTTTGGTGCAAAAAACTCCTCGATCACTTCAATTTTGGTGCGCATAAAAGCGACGTTTTCCAGGCCTTCTTCAATAGCCATCTTAGCTCCTTTCCATATTCTAGCCCCTTTAACATCTACCCCAATGAAGTTTCTATCATTGTAATCTCTAGCTAATTGAATAGTGTATTCACCTCTACCACAAGCCAGTTCTAAAGTAATCGCCTTCTCATTTCCAAAATGTTCTGACCATTTACCTTTCAGTTGAACTTCTACACCATTTTTTCCCAAAGGCTTTATCTCTTTAGGGCTAAAATTCTGATATACATTGGGAAAACTCATGATATCAGCAAATTTGGACAATTTATTTCTCTTACTCATCGAGTGATATATTACTGGTAATTAAGAATTGGCAAAGGTAGTATCTCAATATATCTAATGAAGAGAAGTGAAAAGAATTTGTGGATAATAGACGATGTTGGTCATAAATCTTAGCAAAAACTTAAAATAGGCTTATATAGACGACCAAGCGCGCGATTATTCACTTCTAAACGTTACTCAGTTACGGATTTTAATATCTTTGGGCGCTGAAATGATTCCAAAAGGAATAACAACTAATACTTATGATCAAGAAGTTACTACTCGCATCGACATTTACACTAGTCTCGGCTATTGTCATGGCTCAGTCATTCAATATTGGTGTAAGAGCTGGTCTTAATTACGGTACTTTTAGAGGACCATTAGAGGAAAGTATCAATGAGGAATATGGCGTTAGTGGCGGATTCCACTTTGGGCTCAATTATGCTCAAAATCTTTCTGACATATTCTCGATTAGGTTAGAAGTGCTATACATCCAAAATGGTAGTAAGCAAAGTTTTGGTGGGGAAGGCACAGAGTCTTTTTATAAAATCCCAATTCCAAACGGATCAGATGTTGTGGAAAGAGGGCAGTTAGATTTTGACTTAGATATATCCAATGCTTATATCAGCTTTCCCTTGACAGCTCATCTAGATGTTACCGAAAAAATAGAACTGAGTGCTGGAGCCTATGTGAGTATGTTAGTAGGACCTACTGCTACAGGATTACAAAAATTTGAATCTACTCAGAATCCGGACCAAATTATTTTTAGACAGTCACTAGATTATAAATACAATTCGGATGTTGCAGGAGAAGGACAAGCCATAGGACGAAGCCCCAGAATAATTGTGGATGGTGTAATTGTAGCTTTACCTAAGTTTGCAGGAGCTTATTACCAATTTAATGAGAAACGAGCAAGTGCTATGAATTTCTTGGATTATGGACTTGTAATCGGCGCCTCGTATAATATTAATCGTGGTTTCTATTTTGGATTAAGAGCGGATATCGGTCTCGCTGATATTACTAATAATGATATGGATATTTCAAGATCTGAATTAGGAGAAAATGACACTTTCATTTACAAAGACGACAAGGATACTCACTTTGGAATCCAAGCTTCATTTGGATTTAGATTTTAAATTTATTCTTTCGTAAGATTCCATTTTCTTCTCAAAAAATTACCGTCTTAATTTGGTAGAATTTGCTTGAGAAGCATCACAGCAATTCTATTTTTAAAGAATTTACACTAGAAATTTTCAGCGTATATTTCTATGATACGTTTTGTATTTTATGGTATTGTATAGGTTTACTAATTAAACGCTGCCACAATACCCGTACGCGTTTTTTCTCTATTTCCCATTTACACCAATGGTATTGTACGCGTTTAATGCTTAAATGCCGCTACAATACCTGTACGCGTTTTTTCTCTATTACTATTTATACCATGGTATTGTACGCGTTTAATGCTTAAACGCTGCTACAATACCCGTACGCGTTTTTTCTCTATTACGATTTATACCAATGGTATTGTACGCGTTTAATGCTTAAACGCTGCCACAATTCCTGTACGCGTTTTTTCTCTTTTACACTATTCCATGGTATTGTACGCGCTTAATACTTAAACGCTGCCACAATACCAGTACGCGTTTTTTCTCTTT
>CALBEE010000202.1 GCA_937927575.1 uncultured Saprospiraceae bacterium
AATCCTATACACAGATTAAGTACCATGATGATACTGAAGTGAACTGGATGCATCCCTAACTCCGTAACCACAGGTAAAAAGATAGTTGTGAATATGAGTATAGCGGGTGTAATATCCATAAATGTTCCTACGATCAATAATGTGATATTTATCAATATGAATATAGCTATTGGACTGCTTACTGTATCAAGTAAAAAATCGGTCAACATCTGTGGCATACTTTCAAAAGAAAACAACCAAGACATAGCCATAGAAGTACAGATCAAAAACATTACAGTCGCTGTAGTCATAGCACTATTCAGTAAAATCTCTGGCAAATCATTTGTTTTAATATTACCATAGGCAAAGCCCAATATACAAGCGTAGACTACTGCTATTGCTGCGGCTTCGGTAGCTGTAAAAATTCCGGCTACGATACCGCCTACAATGATAAACAACATCAACAAACTAAAAAATGCTTTGCGAAAATCTTTCCATAAAGTAGGCAATGAAATAGACGCTCCTCTCCTAATTTTTTTCTTTTTGGCATATATCGCTGCTACGATCATTAATGCTAAGCCTACTAATATTCCTGGCAGATAACCTGCAATAAATAAGGCCGCTACTGATGCTGCTCCCCCACTTGCCAAAGCATATACTATCAACACATTACTCGGAGGAATAAGTAGACCAGTCGTAGAAGACGTAATATTAATAGAAGCACTAAACGGTACTGGATATCCTTCATCTTCCATTCTATCCGTCATTACACTTCCTATTGCAGAAGCGGCTGCAACTGCTGATCCAGATATGGCACCGAAAAGCATAGAAGCCAAAATATTAACATATCCCAATCCACCTGGCAAACTCCCCACGGCAGACTTCGCAAAATTGACTAATCGGTTGGCAATTCCACCTCTGTTCATCAGCTCGCCAGCTAGCACAAAAAATGGAATGGCTAACAAAGCAAAACTATCAATACCCGTAGTCATTCTTTGAGCGACAGTGGTAAGACCTGGCAGAAATATAATATTAATTAATATGGCTATAGTGGTCGAAATACCAATACTATACGCTACTGGTAATCCATATGCTAGCAACGCAAAAAAACAAACAAAAAGAACTATTATACTTATGATTTCTATTCCCATGATTAATCCTTTTTATAGTTGATATTATAGTAAGAATAAAACATGATAATCAATCCACTGATTGGTATAATGCTATATACATATCCCAACGAAAGATTCATAGCTGGAGATTTTTGACCTAATAAAAATGTGGTATATACCAAGTTTCCTCCTCCGACTACTAAGACTAAAAAAGAAAATAAAAACATTAATGCTTCCAAGACTTTTTTCCGTCTTTTTAAATCTTGTGGTGATAATTTATTAAGAAGATAATCCATAGATAAATGACTCTGCTTTCCATTGAGATATGCTGCCCCTAGTAAAGACAACCATATCAATGCAAATCGTGCAAACTCCTCGGTAAACGAAAACGACCTATCTAACACATACCTACTAAAGACTTGCCAAACCACATCTAATACTAAAAGTGCAAAAATGATCACCAACAAAGTCTCAATTATCCTATTTAATGCTTTATATCCTGCGTCCATAATTATTGACTTTGGATTTGTTTGATAATTGATTTCATAGTCGGTTGTTTTTCAATTTCTATTAGAAGCTCCTTCGATTTTTCGGCGAAAAATGATTTATCTGGTCTGATGATTTTGACCCCAGCTTCATTTAAGATGTTCATACACTCTTCTACATTATCGCTCCAAAATTTCTTTTGTGCGACCACAGAATTTTTAGCCGCTCCATTCATCCATTCTTTTTGTTCTTTAGAAAGCGTATTCCAAAATCTAGTACCCATTACAAGTACATCTGGAACACTCGTATGCTCATCCAATGAATAAAATTTGCAAACTTCATAATGTCTAGAGGTAACAAATGATGGAGGATTATTCTCTGCTCCATCTACCACTCCTTGCTGAAGTGCTGTGTATAATTCTCCATAGGCCATTGGTGTCGCTGATCCGCCAAGTGCATTGACCATATTAACAGACATTTGATCATTCATAACTCTGATTTTTAACCCACTAAGGTCTTCAGGCTTATGTATCGGTGCATCTTTAGTGTAAAAGCTTCTACTTCCGGCATCATAGAAACACATACCTTTTAGTAAATAGTCTTCCCCTTTAGCCAATATCTCATTACCTATGGGCCCCTCCAGAACATTAAAAAAATGTTCTTTGTCTCTGAACAGATACGGCAGTCCCAATACTTTATATTCTGGTGCGAAATTGGCCATAGTCGCAGCACTTACTTTTGTCATACTGATACTACCGATCTGCAAAAGCTCGAGTACTTCGCGTTCGGATCCCAATTGAGCATCCGGAAAAATCTTCACAGACATCTTCCCTTGTGATAGTCTAAACACCTCTTCGGCAAATACTTCGATACCTTGATGGACAGGATGACTCGTAGGTAATGTATGCGCGAGGTACACCACATCAGACGGACCTGATTGACAAGAGGACTGCATGAGCATAGCCAAGAATAATAACATGTAGAAAGCAATTTTCATCGGCTATAACTTAAGTTAGTTTTTTGCATATCATAAAAAATAAGGCTCACTAGTATTTTCAGCAACGATTCATCAAAAAGCAACTTATACTTAGCTACATCTGTACCCATTAGGTGACGTAAAATTCTTCGAAAGTACTCCCATCGAAAATAAAATAAGGAGCTTTGACTATCCTTGAGCATAACGGCAAACTGACTTAATAATCCCATATTAGATAAGGTATTGATTCGTTTTTCCATTCCATTCTCTCAAGCTGTATATCATTAATCTTCTTATTGACTTATAAATCATTGATGACTTCTATTTCATTCGATGCTTGCAATCACAAAAGATACTAATCTAAGCGCAATGTCAATACTCAAATCTATTAAATTATGGTCTCAAGTCGAGATATACGAATATAATTAGCATATCACCCTTATCCAAATGCTTCTTATTCGAAATAAGTAAATCAGTATTATAAAAATTATTAGTTCACTATTAAACTTTCTTTCCTGCCACCTGTCTTATTAGTTCACTTTTACACTAAATTCACCACGTGAAGAAAAAAACCTGTTCAGAACAAGAATTCAACCCTTATGATCATATAGGGTTTCTCACCAATAGAATCGGACGCTTACTTGCCAATCATATGTCTGAAAAGATGGAAAACCAAGGTCTTCAATTCCCCTCCTCTTGCATCGGCATACTGGCCGACCTATGGGCCGCTGATGGTGTAAATCAAAAGGATCTCGGAAGCTCACTTATCAAGACTAAAAGCAGCATAAACAAAATGCTCACCGCCTTAGAATCCGATGGTATGATTACCAAAGCCAATGACCCTAACGATAAGAGAGGAAAACTGATTTTTCTTACTTCTCGTGGCAAAGACATGCAAAAAGAAATAGAATCCGCTAGTACTTGCTGTGATCAACACATTTTAGAAAAGGTGAGCGCAGCCGACCTTAAGACAACCAAGCGTGTACTAGCCCAATATTACGAAATGCTATTACAGCAAAATCAGATAGATATCAACGAATAACTACAACTACCAATATTAGCCCAATACTATATCCAATGCAAAAGAAAACAAGAAAAAATCTAATCTCAATAGCTATTACCATTTTTATACTCGCTGCAGGATTCTACGGATCTCAAAAAATGGCCGCAAAGAAAAAATCAACCGTGACAGATGTGGTTACAAAAAATGAAAGAAGAAAAGTCCAAATCAGCAATTTCAAATCAGGGAGCGAAGATAATCTAATAGAGATTGATGGCAGACTCAATGCGCATGAAAGAGTAGCTATCACTTCAAAAGTCCAAGGCATTATGTTGCCAGGTACTAGTGTAAAAGAAGGTAAGTACTTCAAGAAAGGAGATCTATTATACGCCATAGATAATAGAGAAGCCAACTTTAATCTTAAGGCGCAAAAGTCGAGTCTGCTTACCGCCATTACTCAGATGATGCCTGACATCAAATTTGACTATCCGCAGTCACTAGATAAGTGGCAGAAGTACCTAAATGAATTTGATATAGACCAAAACATAAAAGCATTACCCAAACCTTCGAATGACCAAGAAAAATATTTCATAGCTGGTCGAAATTTACAAAACCAATTCTATCAAATCAAAAGCTTAGAAACACGATTAAGTGATTATAATATCTATGCTCCATTCTCAGGAGTGGTCACCTCTGCTAATGCTTATGCTGGAGCTCTAATTAGCCCAGGGCAATCCTTATGCAATATGATTAACACATCGTATTATGAAATGAAAGCACCTATAGCATTAGAAAATCTACAGTACATAAAAACAGGCCAATCCGTAGAATTGTACTCTGATGAACTAGATCAAAAATGGATAGGTAAGGTCAATAGAATAGGAACTCAAATCGATAATACTACGCAAAACATCCCAATGTTTATTGGAGTGAGCGGCAAAGGTCTAAAAGATGGAATGTATCTCAAAGGTAATATCAAGGGTGCCACATTACAACAAGTAATCAAGCTGCCTAAGCATATTTTTCTCTCACCCAATAGTATATATGTGGTGAAGGACTCTACTCTTACCATTAGGGAAATTGAAACAATCAAAAGAGGAACAGATCACATCTTAGTCAAAGGATTGGAAGAAGATGAAAAAGTAGTCATTGGTTCGCTAGCTGGATTATTTGAAGGCCAAAAAGTTACTTATTAATTATTCAATTTATTAATAGAAAGAAATGAGAGGAATAATAAAGTACTTTATCAAAAATGAAATCGCTGGAAACATCCTGATGATATTATTAATCATTGTAGGTCTTTTTGGTTTAAGTCAGATGAAAACTACTTTCTTCCCAGAGGTGGAGAGTAGAATCATATCTATTCAAGCGATCTATCCTGGCGCTTCACCTGAAGAAATAGAAGAAGGGATCGTCTCTAAAGTAGAAGAAAACTTAAAGGGCCTTACTGGTCTAGAAAGAGTTACTTCTATCTCAAGTGAAAATAGTGCGAATATTACTGTAGAAGTCATCAAAGGATATGATACCGACATTGTCCTCCAAGATGTAAAAAATGCAGTAGATAGAATAAGCTCGTTTCCAGTAGCCATGGAACCCTTAACTATTTATAAAAGAGAAAACTTGGGTCGTGTATTGACCTTTGCGATTAACGGAAATCTACCACTAAAGTCTTTAAAAAATATAAGTAGAAAAGTAGAAGACGAATTACTGGCTATAGATGGATTATACAAAATAGAATTAAGTGGATTTCCTGAAGAAGAAATAGAAATTACTTTTAGAGAAAATGACTTACGCGCCTATAATATCACATTCGCAGAAGCCTCATTAGCGATAAGAAATTCTAATCTTGAATCTACTGGTGGAACTATCAAAACCAACACAGAAGAATTACTTATCAGAGCAGATAATAAAGAATATCTCGCCAAAGAATTTCAGGATATCATTATCAAATCTAATAGTAATGGTGGCGTAATTAGATTACATCAAATTGCAGATATCAAAGATCAATGGAAAGATGTACCTACAAGATCTTATGTCGATGGTAAGCTGGCGGTAATCGTAACAGTACAAAATACTTTAGAAGAAGATTTACTGACAATATCAGATGCTGTCAAAGATTACATTAAAGATTTCAATATAAAAAATGAAGAGGTACAAGCCAAAGTCATTAGCGATTCGTCAGTTACACTCGAACAAAGAATTGATCTATTGACTAGCAATGGTATCATTGGATTCCTAATCGTACTTTTATTATTGTCTATGTTTTTACATTATCGACTCGCGTTTTGGGTTGCATTAGCGATTCCAATTTCGTTTGCTGGTATGTTTGTGATCGCCTCTATTATGGGTGTTACGCTCAATGTCATATCTCTCTTTGGTATGATCGTAGTGATAGGAATATTAGTCGATGATGGAGTGGTCATAGCTGAAAACATTTACCAAAGATATGAAGAGGGACAGTCTGCATTCAACGCGACTCTAAATGGTACTATGGAAGTTTTACCAGCAGTATTTTCTGCGATAGTCACCACAGCCATTGCTTTCTCGGCATTCTTTTTCATTGATGGTCGATTGGGTGATTTCTTTAGAGAGATGGCTATCGTAGTTATCTTCTCTCTGGTATTTTCATTAGTTGAAGGCGCCTTGATTTTACCTGCGCATATTGCACATTCGAAAGCCTTACAACGCGATAGCAAACCTAATGCATTACAGAGAGGACTAGATAAGATCATGTCATATATGAGAGACAACTTATACGGGCCTGTACTCAACTGGGCAGTGAAATACAATTGGCCCACAGTAGCCATTTGCGTGGCAGGTTTATTTTTGACAATAGGTGCCTTACAAGGAGGATTAATTAAAAGTACTTTCTTTCCTGTAATACCTAGAGAGTCATTTCAAGTTGACCTTAAATTGGCAGCAGGAACTAGAGAGAACCAAACCTTAGATGTACTTAATAGAATAGAAACTGCCATTATAGAAACTAATCAAGAACTATCAGAATCCGTATTCGACAATAATTTTCAAGTCATCGAAAACATCCGAAAAAATGTTGGCCCTTCTACCTACCAAGGTACAATGGAAATCCAATTACTTGATGGAGAAACTAGGGGTGACGAACTTTCAGCTAGAGCCATTATTGCCAAAATAAGAGAGCGACTAGGTCCTGTACCCGAAGCAGAGACTTTGACCTTTGGTGGTGGCAATACTTTTGGTAAACCTGTTTCGATTTCTTTACTCGGAAATAATGGCGAAGAAGTTTCGGCGGCTGTAGCCGCAGTTAAAGCTAATCTTGCCAAGATTTCAGATCTAAAAGATATTGTTGATAATAATCAAGAAGGTCTCAAAGAAATCAGTTTAGTATTAACTCCAAAGGCATATAACTTGGGATTCACCTTAGGTGATATTATTACTCAAGTGCGGCAAGGATTTTTTGGTACAGAAGCGCAAAGAATACAACGTGGTGAAGACGAAGTACGGGTATGGGTGAGATATGATCTTAAGGATAGATCTGACATCTCTGACTTATCTGATATGCGGATAAGATCTGCTGATGGCCAATCCATTCCGCTGGGAGAATTAGCGACTTTCGAGACCCAAAGAGGGGTCATAGACATCTACCACTTAGAAGGCGAAAGAGAAGTCAGAATAGAAGCTGATCTACTCAACGATAAGGTGAGTGTAAGCGATATTATATCTGATATCAAAACCTTAATTGTTCCTGAAGTATTAAGAGAGTTTCCAGGAGTAAGGGCTAGCTATGAAGGTGAGGAAAGAGAACAAAAGAAAACACAAAGCAGTATACAAATCGTCATGCCGATGATTTTTTTATTAATGCTTTTTGTTATTATTCTTACGTTTAAATCCGTGAGTCAAGCCTTGATAGTATTTGCTTTGATTCCTTTTGGATTTATTGGAGTAGGACTGGGTCATTATGTACAGGGCTTACCGATTAGTTTATTTTCGATATTAGGTGTCATCGCTCTGATTGGAATTTTCGTCAATGATGCTTTAGTATTTATTACCACATTTAATGATAAAATCAAAAAAGGTCAATCGGTGGAATCAGCAATCATAGAGACAGGAAAATCAAGATTCCGCCCTATTCTCCTTACCTCCATTACAACCATAGCAGGATTAGCACCTTTGATTTTAGAAAAAAGTTTCCAAGCTCAGTTTCTAATTCCTATGGCTATATCTGTTGCCTATGGATTACTCATAGGTACGTTTATTCTACTTGTACTCATTCCTGCCCTACTTATGATTTCTAATAGAATCAAACGTACGGCGATGTCATTTTTTGAAGGTGAAATAGTAACTGCAGAAGAAATAGAGCCTGCATTTATTGGCCATATGGTTTGGCCGAAACATTGGTCAGATTTTGATAGAAAAGAATTTATCAATTACAGGGAAAACAGAGCTAATAATTTTAATACTTCATTACTAGAGGACACCGAAAATCAACCGCATCAAGTCAGCAAGAAAGCAAACTTCTTGTTATATCTTTTTGCAGCTGCAGTAACCATGTTTGCCTTTTACAAATTATCAGAAGGGCTTATGCATTTGACATCTTATTTAGTGAAGTAAAATAGAAAAAAGAAATATGAAACTATATTATATCATCATATCAATGGTATTAAGTACTGCTCTTTCTGCCCAAGAAGGTTTGACTTTAGAAAAGGCTTTATCTATTGGATTAGAAAATAATTATGATATCAAAATTGCGGATGTTGATATCAAAATTGCAGAAAACAGTAATACTTGGGCAAGAGCAGGCAAGACACCGACTGTGGACTTACAAGGTTCTTTTACTAATAATCTAGTGAGAGATAATAATCCAGCGAGCTTCCTGCAAGGCACTTATTATAATGGTAGTTTAGGTGTATCTGCGAATGCTAATTGGGTGCTATATAATGGAGGCCGTATAAAGCTAAACAAAGAACAATTATTGCTTGGTGTAGATCAACGAAAACTCGAAAAAGCGACTGGAATAAATGCCTTATTCAGAGCGATATATCAAGGCTATTATACCATTATTTTTCAGCAAGAACAACTAGCAGTACTTGAGCAAGTTTTTGAATTGAGTAAAAAGCGACTAGATTACGAAAATGCCAAACGTGACTTTGGAGCATCGAATAGCTTCAATCTAATTCAATTCGAATCTTCCGTTATGGCTGATAGCAATAGCGTCATTTCTCAGAATCAATTACTACAAACCGCTAAACGTAATTTGTATCAAATATTGAATATAAAGGGAAATGTGGAATACAGATTTGAAGAAAAACTGAGTACTATACCAGAAGAAATAGATGAAGAGCAACTGAAGGAATTAATGAATGAAGAAAACTACACATTGAAAAGTCTTGAGATGATCGCCGCTCTGAATGAGCTCAACACCAAAATAGCACAATCAGCTACTAAACCGATATTCAGTATTTCTGGATCCTTAGGTTTTGCTGAAAATGGTTTTAAATTCTTTGCTGAAAATCCTCAGACCGGTGAAGGATTTCCCTTTTTGGATAGTAATCGGTATACTGGAAACTTAAGTGCGAATATCGTGTACAATCTTTATGATGGAGGTGTAAGAAGTGATGACATTCAAAATGCAAAGCTTAGAGAAGAAATAGATCAATTGAGCATATTAGAGGCCAAAGCAGAGTTAGAAAACCAATTAGATATCTTAATTGACAATTACAATAATCAGCTTCAAATACTAAGTATTGCCTCAGAACAAATCAAATTATCGGAGCGCAATCTAACTATCACAGAAGAGCGTTTCAAGGCAGGACAAGTGAGTTTGATCGACTTTAGAAATGTACAAAATCAATACCTAAACGCTGCATTTGGTAAAGTAGGTGCTATTTACAATTTACTCAATACAAAAAGCGAAATTGACTTTTTGGTTGGCGTATTTGGATCAAATGGCTAGAATTTTCATAAAAAGAAGTATTTCTTAAGGTATTATTTTGTTAGACATGTTCAATAAATGACAAATACTTGTAATCACAAATGTCAACCACTTAGCATAAGTGTTATATGTCTATAAAAATTAGAAGACAGATATTGTTGTAGCCACAACAAAACCTATATTTGTATTGCACATATTTAGGTTAAACCCTTATGAGGCTCTTTTACAAAGCGTTGTAACAGAGCCTTTTTTTGTATTTTTTTCAGTTATGCAACTTAATAGGGGTCAAGAAGAAAACCTTGTGGGATATGATTATTAATATTCACTTGCATAACCGAAATCAAAGCTTGAAACTTACGGGTTTGTTTTTTAGTTAAATTTGCGCAAACTCTTCCCTCTGATCATCCCTGAAGTCCACGTTCAACTAGTTCAGTGCAAGCTCTTCAAAGGGACACATAC
>CALBEE010000203.1 GCA_937927575.1 uncultured Saprospiraceae bacterium
AAAGGTGAAAAGAGTAGACGATGTTATAAAAGTATTTAACATCGTGCAGAAGCAATTTCCTGCCAAACTATTGTTAGTAGGGGATGGTCCAGAAAGAAATGTTTGTGAAGCATTATGCAGAGAATTAGGAGTTTGTCAAGATGTTAGATTTTTGGGAAAGCAGGACGCGGTTGAGGAGTTATTAGCTATCGCGGATGTTTTTGTTATACCATCTCAGAACGAGAGTTTTGGATTAGCTGCTTTAGAAGCAATGGCATGTGAAGTACCCGTCGTATCGACAAACATAGGCGGTTTACCAGAAGTCAATATCCAGGGACATACAGGTTTTCTTTGTGATGTAGGAGATATTGAGGGAATGGCAAATAAAGTTATTCACATTTTAGAAGACGAAAATAGACATAAGGTTTTTAGAAAAAATGCTTTAGATCACGCGAGAAAATTTGATATAGAATATATACTTCCTCAGTATGTAAAATATTACGAAAAGGTAATTGCGAAAGTTAATGAAAGTGTAAAAGTATAGTCAACGTTCTAATTATTATTTAAGTCCTATAACTATCTTTCTCATGGTATCCGACTACTCCTTCATAGTAGTCTTGTACATATGCCATATCTTTCTCTTGATCATCTGATACAAAATAAGGTTCCCTAAATGTGACGACTTTATTTTTAAAATCGAAAGTAACCATAATGACAGGAATTTGAGCTCCAAAAGCGATATGGTAAAATCCTGTTCTAAGCTTTTCTACTCTCGATCGAGTCCCTTCTGGAGCTAGGCCAAAAGACATAGTTTCTCTAGTTTTGTACAGATTGATAATTTCATCAATTTGATTGCTTTTTTTCCTCACTGGCACGATCCCAAGATAGGTAAGTAGCCAACCTAGAGGAGGAAAGAAAAGAGATTTTTTACCTAAAAAGTTGACTTTAATCCCTTTTGCCCACTTTACTAACATGCCCAAGAAGAAATCCATGTTTGAGGTGTGCGGAACTACGATGTAGAGCTTTTTTTTGAGCTCATTGGATGGATCTCCCTTTACTTTCCAACCTAAGACATCTAATGTCTTTTGACTTATCCAACGTAACATTCGTAGATTTTAATAAAGTTTAGTTTGTTTTATCTATTTTGATGCAAATATGTAGAGTACAATTTAAATCGTAGACTCTTGCATCAAGTTAAATGTTAATTAAGCAGATATACGCTCGATTATGGACTTAAATATATTTAAATATACTCCCTTTCAACCAAAGGTAGACGAAGAAAAGCAGGTTCTTACCCCTCAGGATGATCTTGCAGACATAAGCAATAGGCTACTCAATAATGACGGATCCTTCAATGTGGTTCGTAAAGGGCATGTAGCCAAGAATATGTACCAAAGCCTAATGACAGCTACATGGCTAAGATTTTTCTTGTTAGTATTTGGATTCTTTATGATTTGGAACTTATTTTTTGCCTTCATTTTTACTTTAATAGGCGTCGATCAAATTGGAATTTCTTCGAAAGGCTATTTTGATGATTTTGCTCAATCATTTTACTTTAGTGTACAGACATTTACCACTTTAGGATACGGCAGGCTCAGTCCCGTTGGTCATATGGCAAATCTTATTGCTGCTATAGATGCTTTTACGGGTATGATGACCGTCGCCTTATTAACAGGTCTCTTCTTTGCAAGATTTTCTAAGCCAAAGGCTCATATCGCTTTTAGTAAAAATATCTTGATAGCGCCAGATCGAAAAGGCAATAAATCCTTACAATTTAGAATTGTACACCAAGTAAAAGATAAGATTATCGACTTAGAAGCTAGAATGACAATGACATGGTTAGAAAAAGATGGGGTTCGTGTTCGAAGAATGTTTGCTAAACTGCCATTACAAATAGAACGTATATTTTTATTTCCGCTCAATTGGACATTAGTCCATATAATTGATGAAAACTCACCTTTACATGATCTCAAGTATAATGATGTATTGTCTAAGAATGTAGAAATATTAGTGGTAGTGAAAGGGTACGATGAAACATATTCTACTATAGTACATGCTGATCAATCTTATCAGTGCACTGATCTTGTTGATGGAGCTCAATTTTCAGCCATGTATCAAATACGTAAAGATGATACCTTATTAGACTTGGATAAATTAGATGATCATACGCCCTATGATTTTGGAGAATAATGCTTTTTATGACCCAATTTTTCTCGCCAATTAAACCTTTTACTTTTTCATAAGTCAAAGTATGGACAACAGTAGTTATTTGCGAATTAGTAAGTAAGATTCGAAATACATTCATAATTATAAGCTCATAAATTAATCTTTTGGATACAGTAAGCTATAGCGATGACCAAATCATAAAACTTTGTAACGAAAGTACTACAAGGGAAAAAGGGTTTCGCCTGTTGATGACTAAGTATCAAGAGAGATTATACTGGCATATAAGACGTATGGTTAAAACGCATGAGGACACCGATGATGTACTTCAAAATACATTTGTCAAAGTATACCGCAATATTGCAAAATATAGGTCTGAAGCTAAATTATATACTTGGCTTTATAAGATCGCTACTAACGAATCTCTAAATCATTTTAGAAAAATAGAACGGAATAAAGCAATTTCTATTGATGATGAAAAGTCAAAAATATATGATCTTAAATCAGATGTATATTTCGACGGAAATGTAGCGCAAGTGAAGTTGGCTTCAGCAATAGATACGTTACCAGAAAAACAGAAAATAGTATTCAATTTGAGATATTATGATGAAATGCCGTATAAAGACATGTCAGAAGTTTTAAGTACTTCGGTAGGAGCCCTAAAAGCCTCTTATCATTTAGCGGTTAAAAAAATTGAAAATATAATAAGTAATGAATCCTAGAGAAGAAATAAAAGATATAGCACCTAAGCTCTCTCTCTGGAAGTATGGGGAAGGATACAAAATACCCGATGGATACTTCGAAGGTCTATCAGATAGAATATGTGAGAGAGTAGAAGAAGATGAAAAATTAGACAAGTATTTTTCAGCTCTTCCTGATGAAGTGATGCAAAAGATAAAGCAAGAGCAGAAAGGAAAAGTCATGTCAATTAGGCCCTTTTTGAAATATGCTGTAGCAGCAGCGTTTTTTATGATCATGGGAACATTAGTATGGAATAATGTAGATAGTGAATTCGCTTCTGATCAGACCGTAAGCTTAGAGGATTCAGAAGAACTAAATTATATCATTGAAGCCATTTCTTTAGAAGATATTTTTGATACGGAATTCATTGATGACGAAACCTTCGAAGAAATACTGGTTAATGAAGACGATGAATTTATATTTAATAATTCCACAGAAGAATTACTTTACGAAGTAGACGACGAACTACTAGAAGAATTTTTATAATACCATAAAGAACATTTATTATGAGATACCTATTATTAATTTCCACATTATTTATTGCGATTAATTTGTCAGCCCAGCGTGGGGGAGAGAGGGGTAATCGTGGAGAAAAAATTGAACAACAAAGAATCGCCTTTATAACCACAGAATTAGATTTAACTGTAGATGAAGCCCAAGCTTTCTGGCCTTTATACAATGAATATAGTGAAGCTAAAAATGCCATTAAAGATGACAAAGTGCTCGATAAAAAGATTGAGGATATGACGGAACAAGAATCTAAGCAAATGCTAACCTATGCCATGGAATCTAAAAGGCGAAGTCTCGATCTGGAAACAAAATTTATGAATAGTCTGGAAAACGTACTTTCAGCTAATAAAAGATTGAAGCTCATACGCCTTGAAAGAGAGTTTAAGAAGAAGATCTTAAAGAGATATCAGAAGAGACTTAAAAGAGGTGAAAAGCAATATCGAAGGTTAGATAAGAAGAAGGAAAAGGAAAAGTCTTTAGAAGAAGGTATTGGAAATTAATAAGATCATCGTCTGATGACGACAGTTATAAATAATAACACTATAGGCTAGGTAACTCTAGCCTTTTTTGTTTTACATTCGCATGACAAACCGATTTTCTACTAAAACTTAACATATGAAAAAATACATTTACTCAATGATGCTCGTGGCAGGAGCTTTAGCTTTACTTTCTAACGCATCCGGCAGAGGTACTGCAAGTGGTCAAGGAGCATCAGGTGCGCCTGGTGATGGGCTAACTTGTGCCAGTGGGAATTGCCATGGTTCTACGGGTCCTTTTGGTGCAGAAATAAATATAGCACTTAGTAAAGATGGTGTAGACGTCGATCAATATCTTCCTGGAGAAACATATACGATGACGGTTTCGATCAACACTTCATCTGGTACTCCTTCTAGATATGGTTTTCAAATGACTGCTATTGTTGGAGATAATACAGGAGCAGGTTCTTTTTCTGACATAAGTTCTAATGCACAAGCACTTAGTATTAATGGCAGAACATATCTGGAACACAATGGACCGAGTAATTCAGAGTCTTTTACAGCAACATGGACGGCACCTGAGGCAGGGTCTGGAGACGTTACTGTTTTTGCTGCAGGTATCGCTGCGAATGGCAATGGAGGTACATCTGGGGACTCTGGCACTACGAATTCTGCAACTATCTCAGAAGATGACTTATCAAGTGTCAATATTTTAACGACAGATGAAATGAGTCTTTATCCAAATCCTGCAATAGATTTTATAAAAGTTGATACAGAATTGAACCAATCTATGACTTTTGATGTATTAAATATTAGCGGCGTGAAAGTAACGTCAGGAAAGATTCAAAATAGTGTTATAGATATTTCTAATCTTACAAATGGTTTGTACATTGTGGCCGTAAGTGGAGAAGATTTTATCTACAGACAAAAGATATATAAAAGATAATTTTAAAGAAGCATTCTAATTATCTAGGGGCAATCGAAAACAATCTGTTTGTTTTCATGCCCCTTTTTTATTTTCCAGTTTTTCTAAGATATAGTTTTAAAGAAAGTAAAGGCACCTAAATGAGAATTTGGCAATTGTAAAGGATCAGGAGTAATTTCTTGTGGGGTTAGGTATTAATAAGTAATCGATTTATAATATGTTTTCATCTTGCTCCATAATAAAACTTCATCATCCCTATAATCCCTTCAAAGGGATACAATTGATACAGGGCTCGAGCAAATTTTAACTTAATTGATATCCATAAAGAAATGATAGCCACTATTAATAGTGCAAACCCCATTAAGTATGTGTCCCTTTGAAGAGCTTGCACTGAACTAGTTGAACGTGGACTTCAGGGATGATCAGAGGGAATAGTTTGCGCAAATTTAACTAAAAAACAAACCAGTAAGGTTCAAGCTTTGATTTCAGTTATGCAAGTGAATATTAATAATCATATCCCACAAGGTTTTCTTCTTGACCCTTTAGTTTGTAATTTCTGTAGAGGGCTTCGTAT
>CALBEE010000204.1 GCA_937927575.1 uncultured Saprospiraceae bacterium
ATCTAGCTGCTACTTTCGCTCCTATTGCAGAAGCCCTTGCTGCTAATGAAGAAAAGATTAATGAAGAGCTTATCTCTGTACAAGGCAATGCTGTCAATATCGATGGATATTACTCTACTAATAGAGAGAAAACTTATGCAGTCATGAGACCAAGTGGTACACTAAATACGATTATTGATGGAATGAAGGGATAAGGATTAATTTTCTTTAACAATAGATATGAAGAGGAATAGGCCATTGGTTTATTCCTCTTTTTCGTCTCTATAAGATATGTGACAGAAAAAAACATTCACCCAAAACAAGGAACGCTTGCAAATAATACTATATTTAAATAACGAATGCTGTGACCTAATATCACAAACTAATCGAATGCTAAAAATCAATAATTTATAATAGAATGGAAGAAAAAAAATCTAGTGGAGGCTCTTTAATATTTCCTGTCATACTCATGATACTTGGAGGTGTCAGATTTGCAATGACAGGCAATATTATATTTTTGTTATTAGGCTTTGGATGGTTGGCATTAATTATTTACCAACTCTCTCAAGAACAAAAATAGTCTGAGAAAACTAGCCCAATTTTGTTTTTTTTAATCACGTATTTATACGCTTCAAAAACACATGCTCATGGTATATATTTGGTAATCTAATCTAAAAAAACCAAACATAATATGAGTTACCTATCAGGCACACCTAAGCGTGTCGCATCCATTTCTAATAAGCGTTCTAAACGTACTGCAAAAAGAGCTTTTGCAGATTACATCATTAAACATCATGGTGAAAATTATAAGAACGAATTAAGCAAACAACGTCAATCCAAAGCCCCTGAAAAATTATTAAAGAGTCTGCAAGATCCACTAGATGGTACTACGGTAGGAATAGTCGGAGGTGGGTTTGCAGGTATGTATGCTGGACTCATTTTACAGTCATTGGACATCGATTGCGAAATCTACGAAGCTAGTAAACGTGTTGGAGGTCGAATAGATACTTGGTACTCCACCGATTACGATCCAAACGATAAAAATAAAGCAGGTCTATATGGTGAAGTAGGTGGAATGCGTATCCCTCAATTTTCTGAAGACATGTTACCCGTGCAGCATTTAGCTTTATCGATTAATGCCGTACTCAAAAGAAATAAGCTAGAGGAATATATGGTAAAGTGGAGAAAATTCTACTACAACTCTGAGGTGCAAAGACTTCGGTACAATAATATGTCGGCTCCTATTGAAGCTAAAGATGCAGCACTTAATCCACTCAATTTTGATGTCGATCATGGTGGAGATATTCCGATGGTTTGGGTAACGCCGGCTGTCGATAGCCAAGGTGAAAAATATCTTCCTATCAATAAAATATTAGATGTAGTGAATGATCAATTCATTCCAAAAATTGAAAGATCATTTGAAGAAGGATTTGAATATTTATTGCAATTCGATAATTACTCAATGTGGACTTATTTGACCAATAAATTTACTCTTGATCAATTAGGTGAATATTATAATCCAGCAATGGGTAAAGGTTCAGATCATTTATCCTATAATGTAACTAGCTACTTAGAAACTATGAATGTAGGTACCGGTATGTATTCGGTATCTTTAGTAGAAATGGTATTAGCCTCTTATGATTGGTTAGGCAGCCTAAATCCTTATGATCCCACTGATAAAAACATCTATATGATCACTGTGGATCAGGGAATGCAAAATTTTCCGGAAGCTTGTCGACAAGTGCTTAATTTAGATAAAGGAGTATTACCAGAAGACGGCTATCGCGCACAGCAACTTATAGGAATGATACCTGGAGTAGATGGGGAAATTGGATATTCTCCTGATAATCTTTCACCGGCTGCAGAAGCACCATCTACTGTGCCTTGTGCAGATGCTATTCCACCAGTCGATGGTCTTCCTACCACTCCTAAGCAAAGAGTGTTCATGAATCATAAAGTGACTCAAGTCACATATGACGCAGACCTTTTTAATGGCAATGGAGGAATGAAAATGAGCATCAATAACGAATCAGAAAGTATCGAGAAAGAATTTCCATATGTAATAAGTACTTTACCTAATGGTGCATACTTAAGCGGTGATCTCAAAACTAATTTTTTCGATAATTTGTCTTTTGCAAAAGCAAGAGCGATAAGAGAAAGTAGCTACATGCCTTCATTCAAAGCATTCATCACTTTCAAAAATCAATTTTGGGCAGAGTTGGGCAATCGTCAAGATGCAGGATTAGGGGTAGGCACTTCAGATAGATCCAATAGACAAATCGTTTATCCTTCATATGGCTATGATGCCGATCAAGGCGTTTTACAAATATATTGTTGGGCACAAGATGCAGAAAGAATGGGAGCGCTCACTGATGAAGAAAGAGTTAATGAATGTCTTAAAGGAATTCAATTTTTATATCCAGAAGTAGATGTATATGAAGCCTTTGCAGGATACGAACCTGAGGTTACCACTAAAACTTGGTTTTGGGATAATCATGCTAATGGTGGTGCTTTTGCATTGTTTGCCCCTGGCCAATTTAAGCAACTCTACCCTACGCTCATTACACCAGAATTTAATGGCTGTCTCAATATCGCAGGAGAATGTTGCTCTGTCCATCATGGGTGGATCGTAGGCGCATTAGATTCTGCATATAATGCTGTAAACAATATACTACATCAAGTAGGTGCTACTGATAAAATAGATCAACTTGAAAAAACTTGGGCTTCACTCACGAAACCCGACGTAGCTATAAATACATAGCTAACAACAACTAACTGAATTTTTATGAAGAGGAACAAACCAAGGGTTTGTTCCTCTTATTTTGAAGTAGCGATTCTAATTTTATTATGAATAATTTATCTACTCACCACATAATCTCCCCAATCCGCAATGGATTGCACTATTGGCAAAAGAGTCATGCCTAATTCAGTAAGAGAATAATATACTTTTAAAGGTGGCTTTTTATAGATTACTTCTCTTGCAATAATTTTATCCTCTTCCAGTTTTTTTAATTGCAAACTGAGTGTTCTTTCTGTAACAGTTGGCATTGCTTTACGCAATTGGTTATATCTTAATTTTCCATCACGTAAGTGAAAAAGAATTACCGTCTTCCACTTTCCTCCTATGATATCCATTGTCAAACTTGTACAACAAGGATATGATTTACCTAGATATTTGATTTTCGTTTCTTGCTTCATTCAGTACTATCCTATTTGACCGTTATTGCAAACCTATAGTACATTAACTATTATTGCAACTATATTAATGATAGTTTAAAATAAATACACATGAAAGCAATGATTCTCAATCAATATGGTAACGATTCTACATTCGAATTAACGGAAATAGATAAACCTATACCTTCTAATAATGAAGTACTTATAAAAATCGCTGCATCCAGTATCAACACTGTAGATACCATGATACGAAATATGGGTAAAGAACTACCACTTTCTCCTGATACTCCTGCCCTACTGGGTATGGACTTTTCTGGAACTATTGAAGAAGTTGGTGATGACGTCACCGATTTCAAAATTGGAGATGAAGTATATGGCTGTGCAGGTGGATTGGCTACATTGCCAGGGACACTTGCTGACTATATTGCTGCCGATACCCAACTCATCGCTCATAAACCCAAGAACTTAAGTATGCGCGAAGCAGCAGCCTTACCATTAGTAGGTATTACTGCCTTTGAAGGATTAGAACGTGCAGGAATCAAAGCTGGGCAAAAAGTATTAGTCCATGGAGGATCTGGTGGAGTCGGTCATATCGCCCTTCAATTAGCTAAGTACTATGGTGCAGACGTATACTCAACTGGTGGAGGAACCAAGCAGACTGATTTGATTAAGGATCTAGGAGCGACAGCCATAAATTATAAGACTGAAAAAGTTGAAGAATACATTGAAAAATATACCGCTGGAAATGGCTTTGATATAGTTTATGATTCTGTCGGAGGGGCTAATATGATTAATTCGTTTCAGGCGACAAAACTCAATGGACATGTAGTCAGTACTGTATCATTACTCGAAATAGATTTAAGCCTAGTACATTTCAAAGGTCTGACGCTACACGTGGTATTTATGCTGATACCCATGCTACACAACTACAAGAGAGGTGCACATAATCGAATCCTTACTGAGCTTACTAAAATTATAGAAGCAGGAAAATTAAAACCTATATTAGATAATAATCATTACTCTTTACAAGACGTTGAAAAAGCTTATGCCAGATTAACAAGTGGAGAAGGAATGGGAAAAGTAGTAGTTGAAAATTAAAAAACATATTCTGGAAAATTCATTTGAAAAAATCAATAATGGCTTCAATCAAGTCTTTCAAGCTGACAAACTGAGTATTGGTCTAGTCGTCCCTATAGAAGAATATGGAAACAGCAATGTACCCCTTATGCATAATCATTTGAAGAGAGTGAAGTTTGCAGAACAATTAGGTTACAAAGCAATTTGGGTAAGAGATGTGCCCATGCATGTTCCAACATTTGGAGACGCCGGACAAACTTATGATCCATTCACATACTTAGGTTATTTGGCAGGGCAAACTTCTAAAATCGCTTTAGGAGTAGCGAGTATTGCTTTGCCCTTACATCATCCAGTGCATGTAGCTAAATCGGCTGCCACTATAGATCTGCTCTCCGAAGGAAGATTAATTCTAGGCATTGCTTCTGGTGATCG
>CALBEE010000205.1 GCA_937927575.1 uncultured Saprospiraceae bacterium
TAAGAGGGTATACCAAAGCGGATACATTACATGCCGTTCAAGAGTTTATGGATAGAGCACTTCTTACTAATGAGCCGAGTCTTACAATTGTACATGGCGTAGGAAGTGGTGTGTTGCGTAAAGCTGTATTATCCAAGCTAAAAGAGTATCCAGATATTTTGGAAATATCGCACCCAGAAGAACAGTACGGTGGTTTAGGTGTGACTTATGTAAGTTTGTAGTAGCAATGAAGTAGTGATAGCCCTTCAGGTTATATGGTTAGCGTTCGATTAAGATGGAATTCTATTCCATCTTAATATGTGTTAGCCTTACAGGCTATTAGATGCAAAGAAATTTAACACACAAAGTAAAAATTGTAAAACGAGGCCCACGGTCCAGGTTTTAATGCTAAAAATCAAATTGTAATTGGTATGGAATCTCTTAACAATGCCTGAAGGGCATACACACTCTATATTATGGTGCAACCATAATATAGAGTACTTCTTCTGAGCTATAGCCTGAAGGGCTACCACCAGAACAAATACCGCTGCACAAAGACGTACACTGTTATAGCTCTACAGGCTATAAGTTTTGATTATGATTAAGATGGAACGATGTTCCATCTTAAAAGTGTGTCAGCCCTTCAGGCTGGTGATAAAGAGAAATTTATAACAGGCAGGAGAAATTGCAGAAGAAGGCTCACTGTCGAAACATGCATCTTTAAAAAGTTAAGTTGCAATTGGTGTGAAACATCAAGAAATGCCTGAAGGGCATACACACTCTATATTATGGTGCAACCATAATATAGAGTACATCTCCATAACAGTAGCCTGAAGGGCTACCACCAAAATAGAATTTTACTCCACAATCTCATCATACAAAATCTCCTCTCCATAACTTACTCTTGCTACATGTCTAACTATTCCTGAAGGGTCTAATGGTGTCCAATGATCAGCATAATGAATAACGATTTCCTTTCCCATAATTTTATTCGAAAATGACGCTTCGGATAATCCACGCTCTAGTCCTCGATTAATATAATAATGACCGCCATCACCAATTCTAATATTGACATCTTTTGATTTTTGATGTGCCCATACTTTAGTAGCAACGCCACTTACCATTATACAATCATCGATTTGTAAAGTAGTAATAGGTCTGAGAGCTAATATTATAAGTAAGCCTAAAACAGTAACACAGGAAAGAAAAAAATATTTCAGTCCTTTGAAAGATTTAAACATTAGAGTTATTGTTGATTTCCTTATCTGAACGAAAAACGGTGGCTAATATTTTATTTAGATTTCTATTTATTAGTTCTGTTAAGAAGCTTTCGCAATGCTATAAAAACAAAGATTAAAATAGAGTAGAGGATAAAGAAAGGTATAATAAATTCGGACCATCCTATGGCTAACATTACTCCCATGATCAGTAATTGGAAACCTAAACCAAAGCTGGATAGTAGGGTCATGAATAACTTTGGAAAATATTCTGAATGAATAGCTTGTCTATCTAGATAGTAAATTGTTTTATCAAATGCGATATATAAACCATTGTATAGATGATAGAGTCTGTTTACAGTAGATTGCTTTTCACCAGGGAATGCTTTGGGCGCTTCGACTTCGAATATTCTACTTGTGGTATCCCCATTAGATTTATTTCTTAAGATGACGTAGTAGTAATTATAAAGTGTCCCTTGTAATTGAATTCCACAAAAGGCTAAGCACATTAAATATATAGACCCATCGGTGACATAATTGATCGCAAATAGAAAAATAAAATTGAGGATAATATCCCAAATAGAGTCAAGGTATCGACCTGTATAGCTTGGCGTATTTTTTACTCTACTTAACTCACCATCAGCTGCATCTAATGTAGATTTTAAAAGCAGAAAGAATAAGGCCAAAATATTATGATGTGTAAGGATACAATAGGTTGCTATAAGCCCAGAAACCACAAACATCCATGTTACGTGTACAGGAGTAATGGTAGTATCTTTAAAAATATTAGCTATCCAACGCGCTACTGGTCGACCATAGTCAGATAGATCTATAAATTTCCTATCCTTGGGAAGTTTAGACATGAATGATGCATAAAAGAAAATATAAGTCGGTAATATATCCTACGTTGTCTCTTAAACTGTTTCTAGGCGCAAAAATAACAATCCTTTGTAAACAGATCGCTTAAATACATCAATCAGTAATTTTCACATAATTTTCAGCAGAAGAGCCTGCCTTAATACCAGAAAGATCCATGAGCATTGGTCCCATTTCGTGACTTTCCGCAATCAAAGCTCCTCCTGGTAATTCTTTCCAGTCAATCCAAGTAGCATTAATTCCTTTGATAGGTATGATGCTTGTCCACATATCGAATGAAGTAGGTAATCCTGTCTCGTCTACCCACCATAAATAGCTGTCGCCAGGTGTAGTACCACCACTCTCATAGGTTACTAAAAGTCCTTCTTTACCGTCTTGTTTTATTAAGGATCTTTTTATCCCTGGATCGCGTAGCTTAAAAGGTGCATATAGCCAAAATGAATCGTTGCACCAATATCCCCAAGCTTTCTCAATGGCATCTATTCTATCTTGCCCAGTTCTTTCTATTCCTCCTTTACTGAAGGCTTTACTATTGTTATACCAATCATCGAGATCAAGAATGACGTCATTCTCTTCCCAAGTTACTGTTGCTTTATTGTTTTTCTTGTCCCAATCATAATGATGGGCACCTCGGAAAAAGGTCCATCCAATATAATTGAGTGAATCCCATGCAGGTTTATTCAGGCGATCCAAGATCTTATCTGTTAGGATTTCGGCAGCTTGACCTTCAATACCTTTTGGAAGCGGTTTACTTATTACTTTTGCAGCAATAAATAAGGCCAGAACTAGGAGGATTAAAATAATAGCTAACCACTTGAGAAACTTCTTCATGAAAGTATAGTTTAATACGTTGTTTACTCAAACTACAGATAAAAGGAAGATTTGTTCGAAGATGTGAAATGAGAATAGCCATAATTCTATTATAAAGTGATTCTATCTTGAATGAATATTGACTATCGAAGATTTACGAAGAATACTATTGTCTGCCTTCCCATTTGGCCATTTGAGCATCTATTTTTTCGAACTCTCGCTCTTCCTCATAATAATTGATTTTGCCACCTTTGATCATTTTCATTTTGTTGGCATAAGCAAGTGCTAATTCGTAATCATTATTCGCAGCTAGGATTTTTGCCTTGGTCCAATGCATATGACCAAGTATATATTCTCTTGGATAATATTGAGGATTCCATTCACTTCTTGGATCATATAGCTCTTGCGACTTATCTATCCAGTCACTTGCTACATCCAAGTATTGATTTCGTCTCAGTAGATATTCTGCACCTTGGAGATAGATGACACTGGCTATTTCTTGATCACTATTTGATGCACTTACTTCTATTTCTCTTTGAAGTATTTCGAGGTATTTGGTATTAATGATAACGTCGATTTGGACATCAGACCATCGCATAGAAATGACTCCTTCATCATAACTCAAACCATCGATAGTATACGTGAGCTTTTCTTGTAAAGGGATTTTCTTAGGCTTTACTTCTACTCGGAGAACATCTTGATATTCGTCATAATTAAAGGCACCCCATTGATTATAATCTGCATTGAAAATTACTGTCCATGCGCCAGTTTCATGTGGGATGATAAATAGAGAGTATATACCCCTTGGGAGGATATTGCCTTCTATCTCAACATCTTCAGTAAATTCTATTCTTGTGGCGTCATTCGCTCCGGCTCTCCACACTTCATCATAAGGCACTATATTTCCCCAAATGGCACGACCTTTTGTTTTAGGTGCTCCGTAGGTGATTTCCACTCCTGTGTATCCTATTTGCTCGTAAATACCTTTGTCTGGACTAGTACGAGGTAATATTCCAATTTTGTATTGAGCAATAGCGGAAAAGCTTATAAAAAGGGTAACTAGAGTAAGAAGAATAGATTTCATAAAAATGGCCTTTTGCGTAGGCATAAAACTAATAATATTGACTGATGTAGAGCGGTCTCTATCTATAAACAATTCTTAAAGCTAGACAGATAATCTTAAATTACCTTTAATTTTTGAAATACATAAGGTCATCGGTGCTAAAAGTCCATTCTGGTGTGCTGAGTTGGTCCAAATCTTTAATCGAATACCATGGACTTAGATGAGTATCGTTTGGATTTGTCAATATGTGAATTTCTTGAGCTGGCATATAGCTTTGTGCTAATAATATGAGTCTATTACCATTAGAATTATGCTCAGCAATATTTATTACTGTAATGGCATGACCAGGTGTTCCACCCTGTATGAATACATCTCCTATCTCTACATCTTCTATATTTCGTGCGGAGAGCTCTTTGGATAATGATAATGTACCGGCATACATCCAGATTTGTTCTAAATATTCCCAGTAATCTTTTTCTGTATTTGAAGCTATTTTCTTTTGATACCAAGAAGTATTATTTCCATTCACTTTAATTCTTTGCCCTTTCATCCAGTTGGTATACTCTACGCGCATTCCGTTTGTGAAATTGAAGTGTATTTTATCAAATTGCTTATTATTCCAAAAATAATCGGCGCGCAACCTCATAACGGCATCAGCACATTGATGTAAATCTTTATCACCTATTGGTAAGTCCAGTACGGCTGTATAATCCATAAAGTATGATTTGACTCGGCCATCGAAGTATTTGATTTGAGAGCCTTTTGGTTTCAATGGCAAATTTTGAAAATAATATGCATAGCTTCCCTGTTCTGTACTTATAGGTTCGTAGCCTTCTGGGGTAGGGAGGCTACCAATTATTCTTTCGCTCGTGTTGGTGATGGAAAGTATTGGCTTTATATTTTGCTCATCAAGTAATCTTTTTTCAATGTTATGATTAGAATCTGATTTGCAACCTGCTAGAAAGAACATCGACAAAATTAGAACATGGTATTTCATAGATAATGAAACGAATCTTCATGCTTGCATTATTTTGCTGGGGTTACATAATTGACAACTTGCTGCAGTATATCTTTACTTCTTAGTTTGTGCCCTAGACCACGGGTGATTACCAATTCAGAATCTTTATATAATTCATTGAGTCTTTTGGAGTACTTTACATTAGTGTCAGGATCTTCTTCATCATGTATAAGTAAAGCCTTTGTTTTGATATGTGAAAAAAAGTTTTCAATATCAAAGTAATCCGGATCTTTTCCGGTGTACGAAATAAAATAATCCATAAGATTTTTTATTTCGCGATCACTAAGACTTAACATTCTTTGTACTTCTCCTATAAAATCATGTACTCTACCTGCAGAGGCTAAAGAGACTATTTTATTAGGTTGCAATGATGGATTTTGATCAAAGAAATAAAGACTACAAAAACATCCAACTGAATGGGCTATAAATGTATCTACAACTCCAATGTGATTGATGGTCGCTTTAATAGAAGCTTCTCCTTTGAGTAGGTTCCAAAACCTTCCGTCGCTATTGCCATGCGCAGGAAAATCGATCGAATACACAGTACAATCTTTTTGACTTAGTGCATTGATATAATCTCTCCACCTATAGGTATTACTTCTCCATCCATGGATACAGAGGATTTTGCGTTTACCTTCACCCCATTTATACAGTTTTATTTTTTCTCCCTCTACATCAATTTCTTCCTGTATGGCAGTATTTAAAAAGGATTGTTGCTTAGGAGTAATCTTAGCACTAAATGGGCTACAAAATATATAGAAGGCGTGCTTCCCACCAATCTTTGCAGAAAGTGAATTAATTAATTTGAGATAAAGTCCTATAATTTTTAGTATGATTTTCATAGATCGCTTAATGGTATATCGATAGGTATTAGGTTAAGAGATTGATTTCTCTTTTTATAAATTTGATGACAGATCTTAGGTGACTAGAATCATCACTGATTTTCATTATCATGACTCCACCTTCAAGAGCGCCTATGATTAAAGAGGCGAATTCGCTGCTATTATAATTAGCCCTTACTTCTTTATGTTTTTTACCGTTTTCTAAAATCGCAACAATGGTAGCATGAAGACTCATCATGATATCTTTAGCTACGGCCTTTAGCTTGGGATCCGTGTCATCAGATTCTATGGCAGCATTCATGAGTGGACATCCTCCCACAAATGGTGGACTAACAGAATATTCTTTAAAGTATTCCATTATAGTGTTCAATTTTGTTTTGGTTGTTTTTTGCGCTTTTATTCGATCTCGTAAATCAAATCTTAGTAGATTACACATATAAGTAAGTGCTTCTTTTTCAAGTTCAGATTTATCTTGAAAATGTCTATATATAGCTCCTTTAGTCAGAGCCGTAGCCTTGGTGATGTCACTAAGTGATGTAGCCTTATACCCTTGGGTGTTGAATAGGATACTTGCAGCCTTAATAATAGACTCTTTTGTTTTTTGTGCGTTTCTCAAGTAGGTGTTTTCTGCTTTATAAATGCAAATATACGTAAGATACCGATCGGTATCTAATTATTTTAAAGCTTTTTTGAAATGCTTTCACTCAAAAATATTTTATTGATATCTCACATTGAATATAGAAGTGCAAACGAAAGATTATCTTTGTTTACTAATTTAGTCTTAGATGAAAAACAAGCAAGCCACTATAAAAGATATAGCAAAAGCAATAGGAGTATCACCTTCTACTGTATCTAGAGCGCTTAATGATCATCCGGCTATTAGCAAGGCGACTAAAGAGAAAATAAAGGCAAAGGCAAGGGAACTGAGGTACGAGCCTAATATTGTCGCTCTGAGCCTTAAGAACAGAAGTACTAAGACTATTGGCGTAGTCATTCCAGAATTGATTCATTTTTTCTTTTCTTCAGTGATCTCTGGGATCGAAGAAGTGGCCTATGATAATGGTTATACAGTAATGGTCTGTCAATCCAATGAGTCCTATGAAAAAGAAGTGAAAGATGTAATGGCTTTGTTGTCCCATAGGGTAGATGGCTTATTAATATCACAAGCCAAAGAAATTTTAAATAATACACATTATAAAGAAATCCAAGATAGAGGAGTACCACTCGTTTTTTTTGATAGAAAGCCAGTCGATATGATTGCTCCTAGCATCATTATAGACGATGAGAACGCTGCATACGAAGCTACAAGGCATTTGATCGATCAAGGTCGTAAATCCATTTTGCATTTGGGTAATAATCTAAATATGCCAATTAGTATTAATAGGGTAGATGGTTTTAAAAGGGCATTGAAAGATGGTGGCTTGGTTGTGGACGAGAGTATGATTATTGATTGTCCATCTGATCAACAGGGAATTAGTTATGATAAAATGCTAAAGCTTCTCGAGGATGGAATTAAGGTAGATGGATTGTTTGCGAGTAATGATTTGTTGGCAATAGGTGCGATCAAGGCATTAAAGCAATTTGGGTTATCAATACCTGAGGATGTTGCGGTCGTAGGTTTTAGCAATTGGAAATTTTGTGATATGGTAGATCCTCCACTTTCTTCGGTAGATCAACCTGGCCGAAAAATGGGTAGAGTTGCTATGGAACGATTGCTAAAAATGATTGTGCAAGATGAAGAAAAGCAAAATGATGTCACTATTCTGGACACCAAATTAATGATAAGAAAATCTTCTAGTTAATCTCTTTGCGATGGATGAAAAGACGATTCATGTAGACCATCCAGATAATTACTATAAGGCAACTAATTTTTTGTAATTGAGGTAATATGTTCACCATATAGTCCGTATAGTATATTACATTATTTAGGATTAGAAGTATTAGGATAAATATTCCAAAGTATAGTACGGCCATTATACGTTGTTGGTACAGCGTTACGTATATACCGAATAATGCAGGAAGAGCAAGTATAGAAGCTATAGCAATCATAATATTGTGCAAGTCCGTGAAGATCATCATGGCACAAATCATAGATATAAAGCCCATCCATTTAATGATTGGTTTCCAAAAATTCTTAAGATCTAGCCAATAAGGAAAATAAAAAAAGAACATGGATAGTCCTCCACAAAGACAAAACATGGCTGCTAATCCAGCTTTATAGTAGGGATGCGCGGTTTGGTTATAGGATTCGCTAGCAATTACATCGCAGAGGTAGTTATTGACCCAACTGTAACCCGTAGCAGATTCATCCACTTGTGATCCTCCAGGATAATTGATAGAAGCAATAGAGATTAAAATTAAAAACAATAGGCTACCTACAGTTGGTAAATATTGCAGTGTTTTATGATTAAGCTCGAAAGACATCAAACTCCAAATTGAGTAAGGTGATGTTCGATATGCTTACCAAACATTACATTCCATTCGTCAGAGGTCAATGACCCAAATGAATGTGATTCTTTTCCTTCAAAATGAGATGATCCAAGGTTTTGAACTTTTTCTATGTAATGGATAAGTTTTTGCTTTTCTTCTTCAAAATTTCTAGCATCGGCAATTATGAACTGAGGGGCGGTTCTACCATTTTTCGGATATGGTTTGGGGCCGACTACTACTTTCTTAACGAATAGTTTTAAAAAAAACTTGGCTACTGCATTAGGCTTAGTATATGTATCGGTAAAAGACATATCGTATGCCACATTTAGATGAGCTAACATTTGATCTGCGGACATTTTACCCCAGTCAGGTTGAGTGTCTGGACTTAATTTATGGATACGATGAATTATTTGTGAAGTGTATTCTTTATCGTAGATATTCATTGCATTAGTTGTAGTAGTTACGAAGTACTCACAAGTTAAGAGTAAAGTATCTTATTACATATGAGAAACTTCAATAAATCTAATGTATGACTATATCTTTTATTAGCAAAATATATTGATTTGCGATTACCCAATTAGGTGATGAGATGATCGGTTTTAAGGTTAAAGCGAAGAATTAAAGCATAATTATTCAGGAGGAGAAAGAAGGTAATTGCTTTTAATATAAAGGCTCGCTTCTATTATTTCCTATATCTCTGCGTTTACGAATATTTTTGAAAACAGAAATTTCGAATCCCATATTAGTATAACCTTTCGTATCTGTATAATAAAGATTTACTTCATTATTGGTATTGACTTTGTTTTCTTCTCTGTGCGTGAAAATATTAAATTTGGGTTCTAATCTTATTTCACCATCAAAATTTTTAATATGCCAATATGCACCAAAAGAGAAATCTAATTCCATTCCTTGATATTCAAATTTGCTTTCACTATTAGAGTAAGTGTCATTTAAAAGTGTGATCGTTTCTTCGTTTTGAAAATGAGAGAATTTTTCATTTTCATGAATGGTATAGTTTCTACTCAAATTTAAAGTGATGAAGGTTACACATCCTTTATGTTTGTTAGTTTTAAATAGTAACCCGAGAGAAGGTGAGAGTGTAGTAGCTCTATAAGAATTGAGTGTTAGGAATTCATTTTCTGAAAGCGGAATTTTAGTTTTAGCGATTACATTACTTTCAAATATTTGAATATCATCGGAATAATTCGAAGTTGAAATTGACAGTCCTGGTTCAATTCTGATTTTATACCATGGAGTGTAAGAAGCTTTGATTCCAGCTTTGTATCGATATACTATATTGTCGCCACGATTTGATGCAATGTTTAACGTGGTATTATATCTTACAACATCACGATGAAAGCTAGAAAAAGCTCCTAGCTTAAATTTCTGACCCCATGATATCTGTGTCGTAATCGCAAAGCATACTAATAGGAAGATTCGCATTTCTAAAATTTTTTAACTACTAGATTGAAATATATGATTTATAACGTATTTATATTTCATTTGGTATTTTAGAATGATGCAAAAGTTAGTTTATGGTTTGACCCTAGCGTAATCATAGCTATCTAGAAGTGAAAGTTTGTAATAACTATTGAGTCCAGATATGCCCACGGATTTTGCATGTTCTAAGTCGATATATCCCTCTTCAGAAATGATGTTTTCGGATATAACTATGTTTTGAATTTCTCCAATAACAAGGATGGTTCCATTGATTTCGATAGGAATAGATTGCACATACTTCATTCCTATTTTGATCTTTGATTCTTTCACATAGGGTGCGATAAAGTCACCATGATACTCTTCTGTAAATCCACAAGCTTCGAATTCGGATATATCCTCTTTATACTTAGCTGAAGTTTGATGAGCGGATTTGGTCATTTCAAGAGGTACATGATTAATCGTGTAAAATCCCTGTTCGAGAATATTAGTATATGTATGTCTAGGGACTTCATCAGTCGGTCTAGTGATCATTCCTATGAGTGGAGGATTGCTTCCAAGATGAATGATTGAGCTGAAAATCGCTAGGTTGCTTACTTTGTTGCTACTTACAGTTCCTATCAAATTCCCAGGCTTTATGCCAGTGATAGAATTGATAATATTTAATCTTTTGATTCTGTCGAGAGACTTAATATCTTCTTTAGTAATGAGCATTTGAGATCTTTACTACCTAATGCGATTGTTAAGTGTATTGTTTATAGTTGTACGGTTGTACTTTCATCTTCAGAAATTAGAGTTTCGAAAAATACTCGATTGTTTTCTAATAATTCAATTTTTAAATATTCTCCTTTTCGATTGATTTGAATATCAATTATTCTGCCCATGATATGTAAGGCAGTAATACTCATTTCATTCCAAGCTTTGGGAAGTGAAGGTTTAATTTTTATTCGATTTAGATCAATAGGTTCTATACCAAACATGCCTTCGGTAAAAATGCGGGCGTACAAAGCACTTTCTGCTGATAGGTGTTTCATATTATTTTCAGGGTAGGCTTCTACGGCATATGGCACATGATCTCCTAAAAGTCTTTTATGTGAATATCGTTTGAGTCTATCTAATGCTAATTCAGTAGCTCCGGCTTTCATAGCTCCTCGAAATGCGTATAAAGTGCCTCTGTCCCAAAATAATTCTTGCTTTGTGCTATCTCCTCTATATTCTACTAAGATGCCATTATCGGTCCAGAGTTTTTCAAACAGAACTTTTAGAGTAGCCTCTTTTCTGGTGTAAATACCCATATTTAATGGTAAACATATCCAATGCCTGAGATGAGTATTTTCTTTAAAGTATTTGTACGTATCCAGACCTTCTATTTTAGCACCAAAATAATTTTCAATTGTAGCATACATCTCTTTTCTTCTGTTTTCATATTCTGCGGCGAGTGTTTCTTTACCCAAGCTTTTGGCTATAGGAATAGCAAATTTTAGCCCTCCATAATATAGGGAAGAGGTACTTAAATTGGCTGTGCCAGTGGAAATTCTTCCTTCCATTTCATCCGAACCAGATTTTACAGCACCTTCATTATTTCTCATTTTATGACAATACTCGATACTCCATTCTATCAAGGGCCATAATTTTTCTCCGATTTCCTTATTTCCTGTAGATAGCACATATTGAGATGTTCCGTATACGATCATAGCAGCATCACCACGATCGAGGTGTGTCATAGGAAATATACCATCCAATTCGAAAGCATAAGGGATGTGTCCTTCGGTAGGAATGTTTTCTAAAAACTTTTGATACGTATTATATGCTGCAATATTGGCATTTTCATACCCGAGATATGGAAAAAACGGACCGCTGTATTCTACTTGATCATTTGCCCATGTACCGAGATAATAATTGCCACCTCCAGGACTATGAATTAAGCCCATACTAGATTCAAAAATACTTTCGGCTGCACGTATTTTTGAAAAAGCGAACATCGTATTTATGGTCTGGTCGGGAGTTTTTAAAACAAGATTATTTTTCATGGAATCCAAAAAACGTGTCCTTTCCTCAAGCGCCTTTTTCCAGTGAAAATTTTCATGAGATTCATCCTTATTTCCATTCAATAGATCCGTGATAGTGGCGGAGTAATATATACTCATTAAATGAGATTCGCCCGGATTAATTTCTAATTTGCCTCCTTGGCTAATGTAAGTTTTGAAATTGTACAAACCCTTATAGCCATATTCAGATTGTAATGTACTAGGATTACTTATATTTAATTGAATTGCTTCAGTACCAGTATTTTTGATTTCCCATAGTTCACATAAGTATCTTTCTTCCATAGAAGGATAGATAGTTCTTGTTATTTGTACGTCCTCAACAGCTTGATGATAAAACTTTAACGTACCGTTAATTTCTACCTGTCTTACTGGTCCAGGCGCAATGGTTTTTTGATTTCTGTTAATCATAGGATGAGTAGAAGCATTCCCTTCTCTTCGAAAATAGGCACGATATTTTTTCCAGCTGGGTTGATCTGTACGGTTGTAAGTTCTTAGTTGAGGAAAGATGACATCCTTAGTCAATTGTAGCATTCCCTTCTCATCAATGTTATAATAGATAATAGCTGAAATTCTCTTTCCTGACATCTCTATATTTCCGCTATGAGGAAGTCTCGATTCTTTATCGACATCCCAGACTATACTCTCATTTCTGTCGATAGTCCAGTATGGGTTATTCTCCTTATTATTAGCGGTTTGAGCATTTATGCTTATGGAATATAGTAGAGAAAGCCAGTAAATTATGTGGTAATGTAATTTCATTTCATAGGTTGATTTGAGGCAATTTACAGAAAGTACTATTTCGCTGCATCAAATTGACATTATTTTCAATCTTATATATAATTGAGACATTTCGAGATATTGTTTCCATCAAGATAGGGGAATTTCATACTTTAGTTCGACGTATGAATGTCAGAAACCCTTTTCTTAGACGTAATCATCGTATAAAAACAACCAGAATGAGTCAAATCCAACGAGTAGTATTAGCAATGATCTTTTTTACATCTTCTTTTATGTCTTATGGACAAGGTGAGGAGATTTTCGATGATTCCTATATTCATGAGATAAGAGTGACATTTGATAATAATAATTTTTGGCAAGAGCTATCTGCAAATTATGAGAACAATTATCCAGATGTTCCGTATACGATGGCCAATGTTACTATTGATGGGGTAGAGATAGATTCTATTGGTATCAGACAAAAAGGCTTTGCATCGCATTTTGGATCAGGAGGCAGTTTAAAGAAATCTATGAAAATTGATTTTAATCATTTTGTAGGTGGTAAAAAACACGATGGATTAAAAAAGATAAATATCAATAACGGTTTTGGAGATCCGGCGGTTCAGCGTGATAAACTCTGCTATAACATCATCAATGAAGCAGGCGTAGATGCTTCGCGTACCTCTTATGCAAAGATCTATCTTAATGATGAATACTGGGGGCTATACCTTTTAGTAGAACAAGTAGATCGTACCTTTTTAAGCTCTAATTTTGGTAATAATAATGGTAATTTATTCAAGAATATGGGTAATTCATCCCTACAATGGTTAGGTAGTGACACGAGTACTTATCAAGAAGTATTTGAGTTGAAAACGGATCCAAATCCAGAAGCATGGAATAGTTTTGTCAATTTCGTTGATGTATTAAACACTACCAATGATCAAGACTTTAAAGAGGCCATAAATGAGGTTTTTGACGTGGACCTGTATCTCAAAGTATTAGCTGTAGATGTAGCTACAGGTAACTGGGATTCGTATATCGAGCATGGTCGAAATTTCTATATGTACCAAGATGCTGAATCAGGAAGATTTAACTGGATTCCTTGGGATTACAATTTCGCTTTAGGAGGCACTTTTTCTTTTGGTGGTCCAGGTGGCGGCGGAGGAGGAGGAAATGGAGATCCCATTGAAGATCCAGAGAATTGCTCCACTATACTAGATGGAAGTTGTCCTTATCCACCGACAGATTCTATTTTCCAATTGGTGATCGCTCAAGATGTTTTCTGCTGCAATAATGATTGGGATAATATATGTCAAGAATTGTATGATGATATCGAGGAAGGTGATAATGGTGGTCCTGGAGGAGGTGGTCCAGGTGGAGGAGGAAATGGTGGAACTCTTAATCTGCCGATTTCAAAGTTTCCTGTAAATATGAGTGCATCTCAGAAAGTGTTGATCGAAAGACTTTTAGAGGTCCCTGAGTTCAAAGAGCGTTATTACCAAGGCTTTTGTAGTTTGCTAGAGGATAATTTTACTACTGAAAGACTTTTTCCATTAATAGATCAATATGGAGATTTGATAAGAGAAGATTTATTAGCAGATCCTAATTATTCATGGACAGAAGAGCAGTTCAATGAAGATGTAAGTCAAGGAGAAGATTTAACTGGACTTAAAGCCGTGTTTGCTGAGCAAGTGTCCGAGCTCAAGCAACAGCTAGACGCACTCTATGATTGTAATAGTGTGGTTTCGACTTTATCTCCTTTAGATGTATCCATTAATGAGTTTATGGCGGTTAATGATTCACTATCAAATATTACAGATCCAGCAGGAGAGACGGATGATTGGATCGAGCTTTTTAATAACACAGATGAAGATATCGATCTTTCTAATGCATTCCTTACGGATAAATCTGATGAACCAGAGCAATGGCAATTTCCGGTAGGTACTACTATTGCTGCTAATGATTATTTAATCGTTTGGGCTGATAAAGATGAAGACCAAGCAGGTTTGCATGCAGATTTTAAATTGAATAGAGAAGGTGATTTTATCATGTTGACTGAAGGTGGAGATGTCGTGGATTCTCTTTCTTTTGGTTTTCAAGAAAATAATCTCTCATACTCTAGAATACCTAATGGTACTGGAGAATATATTATTAAAGATCCGACATTTGGATTCAATAATGAATTAGTAGATGTAGCAGTGATAGACCAATTTTTGGGTGCTATAAATGTTTATCCTAATCCTGCTACTGAGGCGATTTATATTGATTTAGAAAAACTACCCGCGTCTGGAGCGATAGTGAGCTTATCCAGTGGTTTGGGCCAACTTATCTCATCACAGAATATATCGTCTAGATCTACAAGTTTAGATATCCATAATTTGAAAGGGGGCATGTATTGGATTACGATACAAGATATCGCTTCTAACACGATCAAAACGGAAAAGGTAGTAGTGGTAAAGTAGGACTGATAAGCTGTCATATTCACCCAAAAGGATGACAAGTGCATATTGAATTACTAAGAGCTTTGTAAGGAATTTTTAATCCTCAAATCTCTTAGTATGAAAGTATCAGTTTACTTTTTATTCTGCCTGTTTCTTTTCACCAGTAATAGTACTTACGCACAAAATGAAGTAATTTTTGACAACGATAGCGGTGACGGATTATGGAATAATCCCATCAATTGGGAGCATGACGAAATTCCTGATTTTGATGAAGTGGCTCGAATTCCAAGTAGTACAACAGTGACCATTCCCGTTGGATATACAGCCAAACCTGGTAGAATTGTCAGTGAGGGTAGTGTGACTTTATTTGGGACGATCACCATTTCTAATGTAGATAATAATTATGCCATTGACCTCGTACTTACCTCATCCAATCTTTCGATAATTGGTGGACAAATTAATTTGGATAAATGTGCTGGAGGTATTCATGGAAATGGTAACCTCTCTCTTAGTTTAGGGTCTGTTGTAAATGTGACTGAAACCACTGGAACCTTAAGTAGAAGGGCCATAACTGTAGGCGATTTGGATGTGAATGTTGGTAGTCTTATCAATATACATGAAGCCGATATAGCTTTGGAGTTTAAGGGGTCTTTCGAGAATGATGGTGATATTATTATCTCTAATTCTAATGTAACTTCGATTTCAGTTGGACTCATTAGCACAGTAGATCCTAATATTCCTAATGGTGATTTGATCAATAATGGAATGATAGAAATAGACGGATTTTATACGCTAATTAATATAGATCATCCGTGTACTAATTATGGAGAGATGCATTTATCAAATAATCAATGGAATACAGCATTATTATTTATTCAGAATTTTGACTTCATCAATGAAGGTGTGTTGACAGTTTCATCGCCAGGTTCCCAATTTGGCATAGTACCTAACACTTATGAATTAATTAATCGAAACTGTGGAGTTATCAGAATGAATGGAGTAGGCATCAATACCCAAATGGAGAACGAAGGAGTTTTTTATACTGATGCATGGAAAGACGGTCCCCTTGAAAATGACGGAGTATTATTTTATTCTGGATTACCTTTTGGAAGTGATATGAATGGTGGATATAGTGGTAATCCTCAAAGTGATGGAATCATAGTTACGGAAGAAGATGGCATCTTTGAAGTGGAAGTAGCGGCCTCAGATTTTTGGATTGATGAGTCTCCCAATGCAGCACCGATCGTCGAAGAACTATTTGTAGATGAAGCACTCACTATTTCTGCAGGAGAATTATTCGTTAATGATGTTTGGGAGCCTAGTCTCGATGCAGGTGGAGAAAAAATATTTTTCTTTCAACCGGATTTGCCAGGTTGTACAGATGATCCTGTATTGGAATATGATCTGGGTTCAATAGTAAAATCTGGTGATAATATTTGGAATGGAGATGAAGGAGATGAGTTATGGATTAATCCAGGTAATTGGTCTTTGGGACATGTACCCACTGATTCAGAATTTGCCATCATTAGTGATCCAAATGCGATTGTCAAGGTAGACCAATCTTCTGCCTCAGCACTTCATGTAGAGAATAACGGAGAATTGGCCATTGCTGAAGGCTATAAATTGAGCATATCAGATAGTCCAATAAGTGGATTGTTAAATACTGCGACAGGAAAAGTATTAATCGATGGTGAATTATTTGTTTTTGGTGGTAAAGGAATTGGCTTCGAAAGTTTATCCACTATTGGGAACAAAATTACTGGAGAAGTGCTGATTACTGATAATAATTCACCTGCTTCAATGCAAGTAAGAGGTATTACTAATTTTGGAGATATCAATATTTCGAATAGTGAAGTTTCTGGATTAAGAATTTCTTCGACTGGTGAATTTGTAAACGATGGAGTTGTAAATATTTCAGATAGTGCAATTGGAATTTGGGTTTCTGGCGAAGTCATTAATAACTCAGATATTATAATTAATAATTCTTCTCAAAATGGAATTAGATGTTTTGATCGTGTTACGAATAATGCTAGTGCATCTTTGACCATCGATAATTCTAATGAATTTGCATTGCGATTGTTGTCAGATGTAGTATTTGATAATTATGGTGAGGTGATAATTAGAGGTGTAGAAGAACCCAATGATATAGATGAAAATGGATCCATTTATTTTAATGGGACTGTCAATGGAGAAGCTACCTTTAATAATCATGCTTGCGCGATATTAGAACATTCTGAATATATAGAAATGCAAAATGGTTCGACTTTTACAAATGAAGGATCCATTATTTCTTTAGGTGAGGTGACCCACACTATAGAGCCCAGTTTTGTAAATAATGGAACATTAGTAAATAATAGTGGCTCTTGGGATGGTATATTTTTGAGTAACAATAATTTAGTGATCACACCCAAGAATATTACTGCAGAGGTGGGTGATGAGATCGAAGAGATCTTTACAGCTGATAGTCAATTGTATTCTTTTGGTTCTTTCTATGTTGATGCAGCATTAACGATGCCCGCAGGATATTATAATCCTGAGACTAATTCTTGGAAAATAGCTTCGAATGCTCTAGGCAATAAACGCTTCTACGTACCGGTGGATTATACAGGATGTAGCAAATATGCCTATTTTGATTTGGATGCCAATGTAACTGGAGATTGTGGTTTAAATCAGTGGACAGGAGGGCAAGATGTATGGAGTAACGCAAGCAAATGGAGTCTAGGAAGAGTGCCGAGTGTATGTGATGATGTAATCATTGCTGGAGTTTCCGATGTCTTTATGGATATTGATGAAACGACTATCAATAGTATTCAGATTTCTGGTGCTAGTTTTACGGTTGACTTAGGTAATACTTTAAATCTTAATGGATATTATAATCATGGAATGCTCGTCGAGTCAATGGGGAGTGCTACCAATAATGGTGCGATTAATTTGGACTTGGCTAATAATGGAATTTCGGTAACAGGAAATGGAACTCTTTTCAATAATAAAGGAACAGTTTCTGGATCTTCTTTATTTACAATGTTTGTTTTATTAGATGTAGGATTAATGATTAATAGTCCTTCGGGTATTATGACAGTTGAAGAATATGAACATGCGCCCCAAGGAGGATTTGGAATCGATGTAGCTGAAGACGGATGTAATTTTACTAATGAAGGTATTTTGAATTTGAGCGATTTTCAGTCAGGTATAAGAGTCGATGATCTGGGTGAATTTGAAAATACTACTAATGCTCAAACTATAATTGACGAGTCGAGTGAAGAGGGTATAGTACTTACGAATGAAGGTGTTTTTAATAATTCTGGATCATTGGAGGTGACTAATTCTGGTAGTAATGGCATTAGTATTTCTACAGATGCCAGCCTAAGTAATTCTGATGGTGCAATGATGGAAATATATTTTACTGATGATGATGGTATTCATATATTTGATGCTGGGGTTCTGATTAATAATGGCACTTTGCTTATAAATAATATTCTCGGTAATGGAATCTATAATCAATCTAATTTCACAACAGGGATTACAGGAGAGACGAGTGTTTTATCATTATATGCAGAACATGGCATAAAGCAAGACATAACTTCATCTAGATATACTAATCACGGTACTACTCATATCTATCGCAGTATGGTAGGAGCCGCTCCCGTACTCAATTTCAATGGCGCTAAGATTTTTATTAATAATAAAGAATTTATCGTTCATGATTAGCAATTTTGGATTAAATAGAATAGACGATTATTGACCTCAGTAAATGTCCATTTTGGCTTAATTATGAAAATTAAAAGGGCAACTATCAATAGTAGATAATTGCCCTTTTCCTTTGTTGGATATTCGTAATTTTTATTATTCTATCTTGAAAGTATAACTCTTTTCGAAGCCGATGCACCCAAATCACTTTTGATGACTACGAAGTAGATGCCTGATGCTAATACCATCGTACTTAAATCTATATTGTATAGTTTATTTGAAATATTTAATGGATTTTGATCTTGACTAAATAGAGTCTGACCGTTCATATTGACAAGGCTGATATTTGTTATATTGAAAGATATGTTATTGGTCTCAATATTGATCACCTCGTTGACAGGATTAGGGAATACATTGAATTGTTGTTCATCAAATTCTAAATCTTTAATACTTGTTAGACTTTCGCCAAAGTAAATTACTAAATCATTTTCTCTCCAATTTTGCGTCGTATAATCTACACTCTCATTAAGCTCGTTTTGGACAATCATCTCGGATAGGTTTTGGCCATTATCTATAATAAGACTTACACCATTTGTTAAGTCTTGTGTTGATGGAATTGTAATCGTAAGACTATTGTTTTCAATGGCAGAAGTACATTGGAACCCTTTACGTTCTTTCCAAAAATCACCGAATTTACCAATCTCCATGACTTGAATTTTTTCATTAGAGATACCTTCCATTAAGATATTGATTCCTTCTAATTTGTATGATCGATTAGGATGTACTAATAATACTGTAGGTGATCCATTAGCATTGTTTTTGAGAGCAGTTTCTATCCATATCGCTGCTTTGTCTTGATAATTGCTGGCTGTAATTGGGTCCGATGAGAATACATCTGAAATTACAACTGGAATCTCATACACACTTGATAGTCTTTGGCTAAAGCTTCTTCCGATTACATTTTGATATGGGAAATTGGTCAATACATCGCAGGCCGAATAAGAACTATTATATTCGTATTCTAATTCCTCTAATACTTCTACAAGATCTTTCGGATAAGCTAAGTGACCTGCCCTGAACGTTCGAATATCAATATTGAAATCCGATTCTAATTCATTTTTAGAGACTTCACATTCACCAAATACGGTGGCGCCTGTTGTGATATCACCATCATTATATGGATTGTAGTTTTGTTTAGTGTTTCCAACTTGACCTTTACTTATTATATCATCATCTGCAAAGTCAAAAAAATGACCTACAGAATGCGATTGGATTTGATGTCCTTTAGTGATGATATATTGTAACTCGTCTTGCTTATCAGTATAGAAAGCTGATGACAATGCGTCTTCAAAGTATTTGAGAGTCACATTATAGGTAGCTTCTATATCGTTAGCAGATTCATAATCGACGAATATATTTAAAGAATCCATTCCTGTTTTGCTATCGATGTCATGCGTTATCATTAATGTAGAAGTAGAGTTTTCTGGACTAGTGTTTTTCCAAACGGCATATGGATTAAGATCAGAGTATAAACTTCTAATAAAGAGCATAAATACATCGGTAGTCGGTTCAAATCCATTAGATGTAATACGTTGAGCTTCATAATCTCTATTGATTTGATTTCTAAGGATGATATCTTTCCAAGAGAGACCTACAGTAATTGTACGGCCTTGGCCAAAATTATTTTGAACCACGGCAGATGATCCATCTTTAAAGTAGGCGAGTGTTTCACCACTTGAAGTTTCATAGCCAAGCGTTTTAAAGATCTCCTCGCCGTCTGATCTTCCTAAAGAAACTGTCTGTTCCTCTGGTTCGTCTATGTATTTAAGTGAAGGAATATTTAAGGAAGTTTCCCATTCTATCTCGACACGTAATTTACTCGACAGGTAGCTTTCGATTCCAAAAAGGTCAAAAAGCCTGTCGTTTTCCAAGCGTGGAATTACGAGTGTGCCGCCGGAATTTACATATTCGATAAGTAGCGCTTCTTCATCAATGGTAAATGTCGATGGATTGATCAGAGCGGTACAAAAGATCATAGTATGCTGAGTGGCGAGATTAAGGTCATCTGTTACTAAGGAGGGAACTCCTGCAACATCTATCATATGAGTGGAAGAGATTAGCCTTGCCTGATTAGTCTCACCATTACGATCGGTAAGATCAAGTATGGCAATGTCTCGAAGTAGATTTTGTGAGTTTGCTGTAAAGAATATTGTAATAAATAGCAGAGATAAGCAGAATTTGTATTGCATTGCTGTAATAGTTTAAGTAAGATTGAATTAATGTGTTATATAGACACCCATAGAGAATTGTCAATCTTCTATTTACTACATGGTGCAAATATCATGGAAGAAGGCATGTGATTTTGTTACTATTCGTTATTCGGAGTGGTTTAAGCTTTTTTTGGCGTATATCATGTGTTTAACCATGATTTGAACAACGACAGACAGTGGTCAAAAAGGCTTTATCTTCTTCACTTATTGGTTTTGTGTTAATGTATATTTTCTATTTATTCGTCAACGGCATTCGAACCAAATTTTCAAATATTAATATGACAAAATAACTATCCGAATTAATGTTTCTAATTGTTTAAAATCTCATTGACTTTTTTCTAACAACTCTTCTTTCCCCTTCTTGACTCATTTTATAGATTTGTTAATATTGAAGTCAGGTAATAATTCGATGGCATGATGCTGACTTCTATTATGTTTAAATACTCTCATTACTTTTCAGCTAATTTAATAATTTCTCAAAAGGGTAAATGGATTTATATTTCCATTGGTAGAAACAGTAGGTCGTCTGATGATGATTAAGTTATAATCTTTAAGTATAACTGATCGCTGTACCATCATTACAAAAAAAGCTTCTTCTAAGTATTGAATAATGAGAAATAGTGAAATAAAAAATGAGTGGATTGAAAAGAAAGGGGAATAAGCAAAATTGTGAAATACGCAAAATATTAATTGTTCTATTATTAATTATGGATTTAGCATATGACCATCATGATTTTCTTCTATCGTAAGTAAACTAAACGAAGTCAGCTATACCTAGGTAGTGAGTCTGTCTAGGTAGAAATTAAAATGCTAAACGACCAACCTTCAATGATTCGGTATAATAGCTAGTTTTTGAATCTATGCATAATCTGAATCTTTCTCTACATCGAAGTAGCTGTTCTGACTGAGCGATTGGTGTTTAGTTATACATCTATATAATCGTTATTTTACACTTAAGTATTAAACATACACGTTTATCCTTTCAGACGGATATTAATTTTGATTAAAGAATTGGCTTGTTAACTTAACACTTTTCTAATTTGAAGAAACCGTTTTGTATCATTTCCTATTAAGTCAATTTTATATGTTAAAGGAGTAGGAGAATTGCAATCAATTATAATGTATAGATCTCTGAAATAGTGATTAAGCGGACCTTTAATCTTGTCACGCTATGAATAATTTAGGATGAAATAATAGGGGTTAAAAGATTTAAAAATTTTAGAATCATTTTAATCTAGTTGAAAGTTTTATCAGAAATACTTAGAACATAAAACTATAAAAATGAAATTTAAAATAAGAAGAGTTGGCATTTTCCAAACAATATTATTGCTTTTGTGTTTAGTTGATACTGGAGTGACTCAACCCGATATAGAATGGATTAATAATTATGGAGGAACAGAGAACGAAATTGGTTATAAAGTAACCCAAACCAGCGATGGTGGATATATCGTGGCTGGGTCGTCTAATTCGAACGACATTGATGTCTCGGAAAATAATGGGGGTGATGATTGGTGGATTGTTAAAACCGATGATCAGGGAGACATCGAATGGCAAAAGGTTATTGGTAATGAGAGAGTACATACGGCTTACGATATAATAGAAACTGTTGACAACGAGTTTATAATTGCTGGTACTTTTAATGACACTATTAGTATAGATCATGATTTTACACTGGTAAAGTTGGATTCGGATGGAGAACTTATATGGCAGAAATTTTACGGCGATTTCACCAATCAACGTTTACATGCGATTTCTTTAACGGCTGATGGTGGCTATATATTAGCAGGCAACTCAGGAAGTCTTGGCGGTCTCACCGAAGGTGATGGTCTATTTATGAAGATAGATTCGGTTGGGGATTTAGAATGGGAAAAGACATATGGAGGTGATTTATCAGACGAAATATTTTCTGTACAGCAAACAAGTGATTTAGGTTATGTAGCAGTAGGTCGTAGTAACTCAGACGATGGAACTATTGGGATCAAAGGTAATGACACCTGGGTCTTAAAAATGGATGCTGCTGGAGATTTGGAATGGTCAAACACTTATGGTGGATCTGATGAAGACGAAGGCTGGTCTATACAACAGGCTGATGATGGCGGCTACTTGATTGCAGGTTCTTCACGGTCTAGTGATGGAGACGTTGAAAATAACTATGGAAATCAGGATGTATGGTTATTTAAGTTAGACCAAAATGGATTACTCATATGGGAAAAGACCTTTGGTGGAACAAAACAAGATATCGCCAGAGCAATACAAAAAGTTTCTGCAGGTGGATTCGTTATTTCAGGCTGGACCAGATCAAATGGTAATGATGTATCACAGAGCATAGGCATCGATATTTGGGTCTTTCAAATCGACAACAATGGTACACTCGAATGGGAAAAGACCTTTGGTGGTTCTGGAATTGACCAATGCTTAGACATCAAAGAGACATCAGATGGAGGATTTGTAGCAACAGGTAATACCTATTCTACTAATGGTGATTTTAATGAAAACTATGGCAACAGTGATCTTTGGATAATGAAGTTAGCTCCTCTTTCAGTAGGAATAAATGAAACTAAAGAAGAATATATAATTAATGTTTTCCCTAACCCTAATTCAGGTCAATTCTCAATAAAAATGTCTAATGTAAGTGGCCCTGCAGCAGTTAAAGTTTATGGGCAGCAAGGTAAAATATTTTATTCTAACGATAATGTAGATCTAACGAAGATCATATCTGTTGATTTTCTATCTAAAGGATTATACATATTGGAAGTAACCACTAAGGGCAAGACCTTTACTAGAAAATTTATTATTAACTGAGAGTATGAATCAAGATAGAAATTAACTTGACTCTGTTGGTGCGCGCAAGCGTTTCTACATTGTAATCGTGACCTCTAGTTGGTAAGTTTTCAGCCAACTTGTTTATTTTGGCTATCAACGAACAATCCACTTTTAGTAACACATCTTTCAAAGTCATATTTTCCAAGTCCGCATTTGCAGACATTTCGTATATCTGTCTTTAAATAGTGCTAAATTGGTTTTGCATGATTGGACATGAAAAATTGTTGGTAGTCAAATGGAAGTTCATGCAATCATATTAATTTCATTGAGATGTCTGAATCCAAAGAGCGAAAAGCCATTAAGAATTTGATTAAGATTGATTAATTATAAATTAAAATTAGATAAGACGGAAGCACCCTCCGATATGGCCTCCACCTAACACTATACGTTATCATCAATTAGTACCAATAATATGAAAATCAAGCTAACAGTAATTCTTTCAGCACTCGTATTAATTTCCTGTAGTAGAAAATTAGCTGAGGTTTCTACGCCAAAGCTGAACATAAATGAGGCACAAGCTACATTAGAAGAAATTGTCAAATATAATATGACAAAATCTTTATATCGAAATAAGGTGAATTGGGATACACTGACCCCACAGATATATAGACTTGCGACAGGTGCCAAATCCATAGAAGATATTGCACCTGCGCTGAAATTCTTGCTTAAATCATTAGGAGACGAACATGGGCAAGTTTATTACAATAATCAAATGCTTGCAAATTATTATGGGCCA
>CALBEE010000206.1 GCA_937927575.1 uncultured Saprospiraceae bacterium
AATCATTTCGATTATCGGTTGGCCAAAGTTTGCACGATTAGTACGAGCAGAAATTTTACAAATAAAAAATCTGGACTATATACAATCTGCTAAGTCAATAGGTTTATCGGATATGGAGATTATAATTCGTCATGCTTTACCTAATGCGTTGACAAGCGTAATATCAATTACCGCCTTTGCCATAAGTAACGCCATTCTCTTAGAATCGACATTGTCTTTTCTTGGTTTAGGCATTCCATTAGAGCAAGTGAGTTGGGGAAGTATGTTAGCTGATGCAAGAGCTAATTTCAATTCTTGGTGGCTAGCATTGTTTCCAGGTCTCGCTATCTTTGCTGTTTTGATGGCGTTTAATATTTTAGGTAATCATCTTAACGAGCGGATGAATACAAAATAATTTTCATGACCTAAGAAAAACAATATTGTCAGATTCAATATTATTTGATTCCATATAATGTCGTACATCTTCACATTTTAACAACTCACCTGTAGCATTAATAGTGTTAGGTATATAACCTTTGGATTCTAAAAATTCTGCAGCCAAAACATGCGTTTGGTTTTTCCGTTTAGATGAGAGATACTCTAATACTATAATTGGGTTTTCATTGATGAGGTATTCTTCCAACCCATTTAGTACGACTAATTCACCTCCTTCTACATCAATTTTAATTATATTAACACTAAGATTTATTAATTCATCAGAGAGCCTTACTGAATCCATTTCAATAGATTTAGGTGGATTCCTCTTGATCCAATCTGTATCTTTGTATTGCTCAATATCGAGACTATTATATTCTGAATACGCAGTTGGAAATTGATAGAAATATAATTTACCATGAACGTTAGATACCACTTTATTCTTATACTTTATGTTAGAAGCATATTTCACATTTTCATTCAATACAGCGAACGTATCTTCTCCTCCTTCATAAGAGAATACACTCCCTGCTGAACCTACAATCTCACTTGCCAAAACAGAAAAAAAACCGAAATGGGCTCCAACATCCACAAAAGTGTCTCCGGGTTGCAATTGATTAATCATATACATTGACAACCTAATTTCAGAATCATGCGATTTGCCTCCAGTTAGAAAGATATCCGTCCCTGCTGGCAATAAAACTTTCATGGATTTTCCAAAGAATGTTTGAGTGTTAGTAAGCACTCCTTTCTTAGTCAATGGGTAATAAATAAATCTTATATAAAGCGCTTTACAATATTTATAAGGGTTGTGGAGGAATCGCCCAAATTTAGAAAGTTTTTTAATCTTAATTACCGAAAGTAATTCAGTTGCAATTTTTTCCATCATCACCAATAATTAGTAATTCAAATTTGTTCTATAGCTATCATTAAAATCACTAAATACCACTTCAATTGCTAACTTTTTCAATTTCGTTGATTTATATTCTAGCTTTGATCTCCAATATACTAAGCATAGACATAGCTTAGCGCAATTATGAGTCTAAATAGAGAATTTTTAATTAATATAGCCCTTTTGGTGATGATCAATATTTTGATCAAGCCGCTCTATATATTTGGTATTGAAGCTCGAATACAAAACCTAGTGGGCACAGAAAACTTTGGTCTTTACTTCGCGCTTTTTAATTTTATATTTCTTTTTCAAGTAGTCAACGATCCGGGCATACAGAACTTCAATAGTAGATTTATAGCCCAAGGTCCTGATAAAATCAAATTCCATTTTCCCAGAATCCTAGGGTCCAAGGTATTACTAGGTTTATGTTTTATGATGATTACAGCTTTCGCTGCCTATCTCATCGGATACACTTTCGTAGAACTAAAAACATTAGCTCTAATTGCTATTAACTTCTTCTTGGCCACCCTATTTATCTACTTAAGAACTAATATCTCTGCATTGGGTATGTATCGCAAGGATAGCTTGATCTCGGCTTTAGATAAGCTTATTATGGTACTGATATTAGGATATATTACCTGGCTCTCTCCGCTACAAGAGTCATTTACTATCTATTGGTTAATCTATACACAGATGTTTGCATATATGATGGCCTGTGTCATAGCATTCATCATTTTACTGCCTTTTATAAAAGAGAGTTGGATAGTGATTTCATGGGCATATATGATCAAACTAATCAAGCAAAGCGCTCCTTACGCGTTCGTTATCCTGTTGGTAGCTATATATCTGCGTATTGACGGCGTTATGCTTGAGAGATTACTAGACGATAATGGCCTTCAAGCTGGAATCTATGCAGCTGGTTATCGTTTTTTTGAAGCCGCTGGTATGTTGGCATATTTATTTGGAGCATTGTTATTACCTATGTATTCTACGTTGTTAGCTAAAAAAGAATCTGTTGCTTCTTTAGCTACTACCTCTTTAAGAGCTGTACTGGTCTTGAGTATTGTGATATTGATAGTTACCCTTGTTTATCGACATGATTTGATGTATTTCCTTTATGATGACGCAACAGATTACTACGGAATAGTGCTAATTTATCTTATGCTGGCTTTTCTAGCAGTAGCCATCTCACATATATATGGTGCTATGATGATTGCCAATGGAGCGCTAAAAGCGCTAAATATCATCTTTGCCTTAGGCGTTTTATTAAATATAGTGCTCAATCTTTGGTTAATTCCTGTCAAAGGAGCTGAAGGAGCTGCTATAGCTACAGTTGCCACTCAATGGTTAGTAACCATAGGACAAATAATACTCGCCCATTCGCAATTGAAATTACAAATCGACTACTCTCTGATCGTCAAGTCTATAGTTTTTGGTTTTCTTTGTGCCCTTAGTTCAATATTATGGCATAATAGTGGTTTATATTGGATTATTAGTATGGCTCTAAGCATATTATTTTGCCTAGGTATATCGTTATTAATGGGTGTGGTAGATAAAAGCATGCTATCATTACTCAAAAAGGAAGATATCTAGACTCAATGTGGGTTTAGTGCTATAATCACTTTACGCTATTTACACCGAATACTCGATATAAGAAGATTCGGATAACACCGATTTGGTAATACATGAATCAAGAGTACAGTCTCATAGAAATTTTGAAAACACTCTCTAAGTGGATCAAACCCATTGCATATGCCACTATAGGCATCACGATACTGAGTGCAATCATATTATTGATGCTTCCCAATTATTATAAAGCAAGCACTGTGTTTTATGCGGGTCATCCAGACCTAGCTCAACCCGCGCCTGTTGGTGGCGGTCCAACTAACACGACCTATATTTATGGAACAGATAATGACCTAGATCGGCTTTTCGCCATTTCTACCTCTAGTGAATTATACAATACTTTAATAGAAAAGTATGATTTGTATAATCATTATGATATAGATCCAGATAATAAAAAAGCTAAAGCTAAAATCAGATTAAGGTTGAGTAAATTGTATCAAACTCTAAAAACTGAGTATGGTGCGATTAACCTTACCGTAGAAGATAAGGATCCTGTTCTAGCCAGAGATATGGCCAATGATGCACGAGAGATAATTAATTCACTAAGTCAAAAAATGGTGAAGGCTAGTCAGTCTAAAACGATTGGTAGTTTTGAACAGAATCTTAAAGAAAAACAGGCCAAAAGTATAATCCTTAATGATAGCCTATCTAGAGTAAAAGGGCGATATGACATTTACAGCTCACAATCTCAAGGCGAGGTCTATGCAGAACTTATCACCACTACCAATACATCGATGGAAGCCCTTAAAAGTGAAATCGAAATGTATAGAAATAGTCGATTAAAAGGAGCTGCAGATTCAGTAAGAATAAAAAGAATTAAGTATACCAGTAATGAAAAAAAATTAGCCAGTCTAGAAAAGAAAGCTAATTTATATAATAGTGGTGTTTCTATAGTCGATAAGCTTACTCAAGAGCTTTCGAGGTTAAATGATCAGATTTCATTAGATAAAGAGCGAAAGCGTCAATTAGAAGCGAGCTATAATACACCTTACAGTGCGTTACTATTAGTAGAAGCAGCCGAAACGCCTATAGACAAATCTAGACCAAAGCGAACCATATTACTAGCTATGATTGGTTTAATGACTTTAGTTCTATGTATCCTTGTCGCATTCTTATTAGAGAATTATCGTAAAATTAACTGGTCAGAAATTAAAGACTAGTGAATAGTTTATTACAATCTATATACCGCCTAGATAATAAGCATTTATTTGCCTACGCTATGGGTATAGCTTCTATATTTTTTTGTGGAAGTATTTTGTTCGAACAACCTTTATTCTTCTTTATTCCTTTCGTACTTGTAGGTGCAGCTTTTATTATTTGGGATTATAGAATTCTATATGTATTGTTTCTAATTACAATACCATTTTCAATTGAAATCTACTTGCCCAATGGCTTAGGTACTGATTTACCGTCAGAGCCTTTAATGTTGGCCATCACTGGAATAGCCATTCTTTTGTTTGCAAATACATTTAGAGAAATTAATTATCGGTACTTATATCATCCTGTATCCTTATTTTTAATTCTTCATCTTTGTTGGATAGGTATTACTTCTATAGGTGCTGACTACCCTATTGTTTCATTTAAGTATTGGTTGGCAAAGCTTTGGTACGTTGTTCCTTTTTTTTTCATGCCTTTCAAATTGATACAATCTCACCAAGAAAGTAAAAGAGCTATCTACTTACTTTTAATTCCTCTTATTGCAGCAGTCTTGTGGGTGTTGATAAGACATGCAGGTCATGACTTTTCGTTCCGTACTTCCAACGAAGTAGTCTATCCCATTTTTAGAAATCACGTAAGCTATGCAGGCATTCTCGTAATATTTCTTCCTTTCGTATTTGCATTGCGCCTATTGGAAGCTAAAAACAAACGTTTAAAATTATTACTTTCTTTATCATTATTAATTCTAATCGTAGGAATTTACTTTTCATACACGAGAGCTGCTCAAGCTTCAATAATTATTGCGATTGCAGCTTATTGGATGGTTAAATTTAAATTGACTAAACCTGCTGTAATGGTTGGAGTCATTGGATTATTTATCGGTGTGGGATATTTGATAAATGACAAAAAATATCTTGACTATGCGCCTGATTATCAGACTACAGTTTCTCACTTCAACTATGATAATCTACTCGCTGCTACTTATAAGTTAGAAGATATATCTACCATGGAGCGGGTGCATCGTTGGGTAGCTGGAGGACGCATGTTAGCTGATAGACCTATACTTGGTTTTGGGCCTGCTAATTTTTATAGTACCTACCAAGACTATACACTGAATGAATTCAAAACATACGTAAGTAATAATCCTGAAAAATCTGGCATCCATAATTACTATCTTATGATCGCTGTAGAGCAAGGTATATTTGGACTATTAATTTTTTTAGGTTTATTAATAGCCGCTCTACTACGTGGAGAGAAACTCTATCATCGTATGAATGATGAAAAATCAAAATTTATTGTAATGGCTGCTCTGATCTCTATAGTAGTCAGTTGTGCTATTTTATTGATAAATGATATGCTTGAAGCGGATAAGGTAGGTCCTATATTTTTCTTTAGCCTAAGTGTATTAGTGGCATACGATGTACTTGATAAAAATGAAGATTTAGTACAGAAAATATAACCCATATATTTTATTATTCTCTATTATTCGTTGCAGTCGTATCTATAATATTTATCATATTTTGACTAGTTATCGTCGAGTCTGTTCTTACATAAGTATTACCATCACATTTAGTAAAATAGACATAATTGCCTTTATCTAAAAACCTATAAACTGAACAACCGTCATGATTAAATAGATAATTTACTTCATAATCATCATTATTCGAAGCAGGTTTAGCATAGATTGGCATTCGTTTTACGTAACATCCAGAAAGTAAAAGAATGTAGATTAGAATAGTAGCAAATAAAAATTTAAATCCCATAGCGTGCTTGTGATTATAGAACTAACAAGTTAAGCAGGTAGATATATAAAAATTCAAAGGGCGAGTTAAAACATTCATATAGAAGACTTAAAGGTAAATATTCTATAGCCTGACTAATTTAATCCAAATTAAGAAGCCTTATTAACAATTGTTAATGAAATTATGCTCAATGTCCAATAGCTTTGTCATTGAAAAGTAAGGCTTAAATACAGTTCATCGATGAAATATAACAATTCAGCCGATTGTGTAACAAAACGTGTTGAGTTCCGTTTCACTGTTTTATCTTGCATCTTCAAGTGTTAGATACTTAAAAAGCCATTAAAAACAAAAAAGTCATATCAATACCTATGCGTAAACTATTTACGATTCTAACCGTCTTGCTCTCTGTAAGTCTGTTATCAGCTCAAGAAAAATACACGATTAGCGGATATATTACTGATGCTAATAGTGGTGAAACTTTAATAGGTGCTACTGCCCTTGTCAAAGAGATAGGAAATGGCGCAGTAAGTAATGAATATGGATTCTATTCCATCTCGGTTCCTCCTGGTACTTACAACCTAGAATTCTCTTATATCGGTTTTGACAATATCACGAAAACAGTTTCATTGACGGCCAACTATAAGCTAGATATTGAAATGGGAGAAATGGCCAATGAATTAGTAGAAGTGGTCGTCACTGCTGAAGAAGAAGATAGTAATGTAAAAGAAGTAGCGATGAGTGTTAATAAGCTTGATATCGCTACTATTAAAAGCATGCCGACACTATTAGGAGAAGTTGAAATAATAAGATCGCTTCAACTATTACCTGGAGTTAATACGGTAGGTGAAGGAGCCACTGGATTTAACGTACGAGGTGGCTCTATAGACCAAAATCTGATCTTATTGGATGAGGCACCAGTATATAACTCATCGCATCTATTCGGATTTTTCTCAGTATTCAATCCAGATGCCGTAAAAGACGTTAAACTCTACAAAGGTGGAATCCCTTCAAGATACGGAGGAAGACTCTCTTCTATCCTTGATGTGAGGATGAAAGAAGGAAACAAAAAGAAATTAAGTGTCAATGGAGGAATAGGATTCATCTTTAGTAGACTAGCGATAGAAGCGCCTATTGTAAAAGACAAATCTTCTTTAATAGTAGCAGCACGAAGATCTTATATAGATATACTTGCAAAGCCTTTTTTGTCTGATGGTTTAGAAGGAAGCGAGCTCAACTTTTATGATCTTACATTAAAAACGAATTACGAAATCAATGATAAAAATAGATTGTTTTTATCTGGATATTTTGGTCGAGATAATTTTGGCTTTGGCGATCAAGCTGGATTTAACTGGGGTAACAAAACCGGAACAATACGATGGAATCATTTATTCAGTGAAAGATTATTTAGTAATCTAACTTTTTATTTCAGTGATTATGACTACCAGATAAAGTTTGGTAATGATTCTCAAAATAAATTTGACTGGAATGCAAGCATTGAAAACATCAGCATTAAACCAGAATTTTCATTCTTCTTGACTCCAGGTAATCTAATCAAGTTTGGTGGACAATCTATTCTATATACATTCGAACCAGGAAATGCAGTAGGTGTAAGTGAAGGAGAAGAAAGGGATTTCAGTTTGCCTGAGAAATTTGCTATGGAAAACGCTGTTTATATAGAAAATGAAGTAGATATAACCAGTAAAATAAAAGCAAACTATGGATTGAGACTCTCTTCATTTACTTACTTAGGAAAAGGAACCGCATACGAATACGCTGATGGTATTCCTGGAGAAAGAAGATTCGTCACATCTGCTCAAGAATTTGACGATTGGGAACCTATAGAAACCTATTACAACTTTGAACCAAGATTATCCTTACAAATGCAACTCGGTTCTGACAACTCAATTAAAGCAAGTTACAACCGTACTGCTCAATATATACACTTAGTTTCGAATACAACTGCAGCCACTCCAGTAGACGTCTGGACTCCAAGTACTAACAATATTAAACCCTCTACAGCTGATCAAGTTGCTTTCGGATACTTTCAAAACTTAAGCGATAACACTTATGAATTGAGTACAGAGGTTTACTATAAAAAAATGAATAACCTTATCGATTATATAGATGGTGCTGATCTTTTACTCAATACATTTATTGAAGGTGATCTAATCGAAGGTGATGGTAGAGCAT
>CALBEE010000207.1 GCA_937927575.1 uncultured Saprospiraceae bacterium
TGATGCATCTTTTTCTAAGAGTATTTTTGTGTTTCCTTCATAGTCTTTTAAAATTATACGTCGCGGAATATCATTAAAATCCATTTTTGATTTTATTATGAACACATTATCATTCTTGTCAGCTTTGAAAGAATAAGAATCATTATCTAAATTCATATTTATATTCACTGTGGCTTCAACCACAATTTCATTTCCAGTGTAAGATTCTAATTCTATATCCGCGTATTCAGTATCAATTTTGATTTTTTGAATTTGATCTGAAGAGTAGGATTCTGATATTACATTTTGAGCAGAGGAAGTCTGTATCGCGCATAGCGCAATTAAAGCAAGTATAAATTTCATAGCTTATTTTTTTATTGAATTAGGAATTATAGAGGTTGATAATATTTATTTGGATCTCAAATAAACATTTTCGTAAGAAGATTTTAGATCAATAAGTACACCTCCTCCATTAAGAGTGCCTTTGACTTTTGTAGAAGATAGCTTTTGCATGTTTCCTTCTTTTTCTACCTCTACGTTCATATCACTTAATAATTCGCCATAACTAGCAGATAGTCTTAGATTTGCCTTAGTAGATTGTGGAAGTGATACATCTACAAAACCATATACAGCATTGATTGTTATTGACCCATTTTGGTCCACCTCTTTAAAGATACCTTCTACATTACCATAGACTGACTTTACCGACATCGGACCAGATACATTAGTAAGCGTTACGTTTTGATAAAGAGTCGAAATTATGATTTCACTTTCGATATCATTTATTTCAATATCGTTAGCATGAACATCTTTATTACTGATGGATATTTTAACAGATTTAGGAACATAGATTTTGACACCTTCACAATTACAATCATTACTTATTTGAGTAATGGTAAGCATGTCACCATCTACTTTTGCTGATATCCCCATACCTGTATTATCTTCTATTCCTGCAGAATTCAGAGGCTTTAATCCCTGAGCTCTTTTGTCTTGCTCGTGATTTGTGACTTCTGACTCTATGATAACTTCGTTTCCAGTAGTGGATAGTACCATCAGATCTCCTACGCCATCGATATATATTTGCCCGGAGTTGAAATTTATTTTATGTTGTTTTGTAGAGGCATTGTGATGGTGTGAATTGTGATGATGACTTGTGTTGGCATGGGCATTAATATTTACACTAGAATGATTATTAATGTGTGTATTTGTATTAATAGCGGCACTCGTTTGAGTCAGACCAGTGATGATAGTCATACTTAATAGCAAGAGTGTTAATAATATATTTTTCATAATAGTATTGTTTTCTGTTTTTATTAAATAACGGATATTATATAGAAGTGAGATTCATAATTCCGACGTGCGCTTCGTCTTTCACAAATTTGGATCCTCCTTCTTTATTAATGAGTTGTTCTAATGGTTTTATGGCCTCTTTATCTTTGCTGGCAGACAATGCCATAATTATAGCTACTTGAACTTGAGGATCTTCTTCTGTACCTAATGATCTTATTAAAACACTACGTACCATTTCATCATCTAAATATTCGGCAAGAGTCTCGACACTAGCTAATCTTACATTGCTGCTTTTATCGTTTCTAAGTGAAGAAATGAGTATTTCTTTTATTTTTGATTGATTGGATTGATTCGGTTTGTGGTTGACATAAATAGCTTTAATTTTTTCGGTATCGGATTTAGATTCCATGTCAGATAGAAATTCGTTGAATGCTATTTGACTATTTTTATCATCATTGATATTAAAGTTATTATATAGAGTTAAACCTGCTGCGAATAGAACTATACTTGCAGCTGCATATTTCATTATTGATTTTAGAGTGAATACTTTAGCGGAAGGGGTATTATCTTTTTCTTGTTTACCAAGAGATTCTAAATGAGTGTAGAAGTTTTTCGAGAGTTTATTACTTGGCCTTTCTTCTTGACTATTATTAATATCATTTTCGATAGACCGATAGGATAAGAATAATTGATTTATTTCAGCAGACTTTTTTCTTTCCTCTATCAGACTTTCGATTTCAACGGTTGTAAGCTCTCCGTTAAAGTATGCGATAATTGTATGTTCTATATTTTTCATAACCAACTATTTTCTTGATAGTATTTTCTTAATTTTTGAATGCTACGATGTACAATGGTTTTGACATTACTTTCTGTAGTATTTTTCATTCTTGCAATTTCGGTATACTTCATCTTTTGCAACTTGCTCAGTACAAGTATTTCTCTTTGGTCTTCTCTTAAAGAATTAATAGCTGATTGCAATTTTCTGGAGGATTCAATTTGCTTATCGACAATATTTTCTTCGTTACATACAATCTCAGGCATTTCTTCTCCGTCGAACTTTATTTTTTGACTACGGTAATGATCCATACGTACGTTACTGGCAATTCTATATAGCCAAGGTTTAAATTTGTATTGGTTATTATAGCTTGAACGATATTTAATCATTCTTACAAATACTTCTTGTGACAGATCTTCACTTAATGATTTACTGTGATTCATTTTGCGAAAGTAGTTGTACATACTTATCTGGTATTTTTCAAATAGTATTACTGATTGAGCAATGTCACCATTTGAAACCAACTGCATGATATGTTCGTCTGCGGTCAAAAGAAGTGTTAGTTTTTTGTTTTTGCTTTTGTAAGATAATCATTGCATATGATCCATACCTACACCTATGATTACTAAGTATTTATTAAAAGGTTACATTTCGAGAAGAAATAATTTGGAAAAAAATTTGCTTAACTTGTAGATGGAATGATTTTAGTGCTTTGAATGATATTATTTGAGATCATCAAGGCGATACGATAGGCAAAATAAGCGAAGAATGGGGCGGCAATTACATCTATTGCATAATGTACATGCTGAACTAATAGTAAATATCCTACTAGGGCTGATGCGATACCGAGAACAACTTTAAACCACTTGATATCCATAAGTAAGGTCAAGATAACCATGTTAGAGGTGTGTCCTGAAAAGAAGAGATCTTTCACAAGTACTTTATTGTCATAAAAAGCACCTTCTACGAAAGGGTCTCTAAGAGGTATAATTCCTATTGGAGGTTCGAGTGGAACCATATACATTACTATACAGCGAAAAAGACTCATGATGCAGATGCTCCAAAACACGCGCATCGCTCTATCTGGTGTGCGTAATATAACGGGTAATCCCCCTAATATACAGATCCAAGTAATCGAAAATAATGCAGTGCTTACATCTCTTGCAGTAATATTGGCAAGAATAAAGTCATTGAGAACGACTCCATTGTTTCGGGTCTCATTATAGCATAAATACAGGCCTGCAGCGACTAATGCAACTAAAGTGCAGAGTAATGACAATAGCCAAAACGATAGATATTTCTTATTGGCTAGAAGAGCTTTCCACTGTAGACGTTTTTTCAAGGTTGTGTTTCGTTTGTGGTAAAAGTAAGCTTTAATACGGATCAATAGAGATTTATGTATTAGGGTACAATATAATATACCCTTTGCTTGAGAGGCAAACGTTTGTTGTGACAAATATCCTTTTCACGTAATTTTGTTTCTAATATTGCGTAATTTGATTATATTTAACCCGTAGTTCATTTCTGTAACTACAACACCCTTAGATTAGTGGAAGCAGTTACTGCTTCCATTTTTTATTTAAGCTGTTCCGATTTCGAGTATAAGTTAGAATCTTGGAACTTAGGTGAATACCAAAGTGTACATATTAAGGTATGTTTGTTGATATAATTATGTCTGCATACCTTTGCACCTTATTTATAAAGTGATAAAATAGATATTCCACAATGGGAAGAGCATTTGAATACCGTAGAGCGGCTAAAGAGAAGAGATGGGCGACCATGTCAAGGATATTTCCTAAACTAGCAAAAGCTATAACAGTAGCGGCTAAGTCAGGAGGATCAGATCCAGACATGAATCCTACATTGCGTCTTGCGATCCAAAACGCTAAGAAGCAAAATATGCCGAAGGATAATATTACAAATGCGATCAAAAGGGCAGAAGGCAAAGATGCTACGGACTATACAGAAATCAATTATGAAGGTAAAGGCCCTCATGGAATTTTGGTATTTGTAGAGTGCGCAACAGATAATACTACACGGACGGTGGCAAATGTAAAATCGTATTTTTCAAAAACTGGTGGCTCTATGGTGCCTAATGGATCTTTAGAATACTTGTTTGATCGTAAAGTGGTAGTGGAATTTAAGAAGACAGAAGAGATGGATTTGGAAGAGTTAGAATTAGAAATGATTGATTTTGGTTTGGAGCGCTTTGAAGTTGATGAAGATACTGTATATGCATATGGGGATTACAAAGATTTTGGAACGCTTACTGGTGCTTTTGAAAAGATGAGTATAGAAGTAGAAAAAGCGGATTTGCAAAGACTGCCAACATCGCCAGTAGAATACTCAGATGATCAGATGCCAGATATCGAAAAATTGTTAGATAGACTGGAAGACGATGAAGATGTACAGAATGTCTTTACGAATATGGCATAAGACCATTATTTAGAAACTTATTAACGTGAAATGCGTTTAAAGATCCAATACAACAAGTAAAATACAGCAAATGGAAACAGCAGCTAAAAGCCCAGTAATGTTATATACAGAGCAGACTCCAAATCCTGAGTCGCTAAAATTTGTTACTAACAAGATGTTATATAAAGGTACTGCAGATTTTAGAGAAGAATCACTCGCAAAAGAATGGTCTCCACTGGGATCGGAACTTTTTGATTTTCCTTACGTCAAAGGAGTATATGTGTGTAATAATTTTGTAACGATTACAAAAGAATTTAACTATAGCTGGGACGATATCATGTTGCCTCTTAAGCAATTTATCAAAGAGTATGTCCAAGATGAAAAGGTGATACTCAATGAGGGTTTTGCAGAAGCAATGGCTAAGATAGAAGAGGAAAGAGGTGTTGCATATGAGTATACTGGTGAGCAGGCAGAATTAGTAAAGAAAATAAAAGAACTCATAGATACTTATGTAAAACCAGCCGTAGAAATGGATGGAGGAAATATAGAGTTTAAAGCATTTGATCAAGGTATAGTAACAGTAGTCTTACAAGGATCATGTAGTGGATGTCCTTCTTCATCAGTAACACTTAAAGCAGGAATCGAAGGTATGCTTAAGCGTATGGTCCCAGAAGTAAAAGAGGTAGTGGCTGAGATGGGTTAACTATTACCTCTCTTAGTATAATTAAAAAAGGCTTGTCGTAAGACAAGCCTTTTTTGTTTACCCTTTTTAGAGATATTCAGAAGTACGAATGATTTTTCAAACTGAATTTAAAGACAGCTTTTATAACTTACTTTTCTAGGGTATCTTATTATAACGCTTAAATTTTGATCAAAAGTGACTTAATTTAAAATAGAATTTCGTGGCTATGAAGTGTCTTTTCAGAAGTAAGTAAGAAATTAACCTCGTTTTCTATTCATACTTCTGAAAAGCGAGGTAATACGTTCTTTAATTAATTACAAAATAGAAGTTCAAGTATGACTTCGCTACCGCGGGTTTTCCTTTTTGCATACAACATTTAGTTCAGTATAACATAGTGCACATATTGGAAACCTAGCTTTATCTTAACTAAATGAAAGATGAATGTTCCAATAAGTGTGATTGCCCAAAAACGAAACGAAAAACGCTAGGACGTCGTAATGCAGCACGCATAGCCGCTCCCACAGCCCACGACGACACCCATTCCTATGCTGCCAACTCGTGTAAACCTTTTTCAATCAATTTCTAAAAAGAAAAATAAGCATTCAAGGTTGAATTTTAAATTCTATTTCTGATTGTACGCTCTTTTAAATCTGTGCGTGCAGTTAGTTTGAATTATACAACATAAAATTACAAGGCACACGAAACTTTTACTCGTAGCGAAGAGATTCGATAGGATCCATTCTAGAAGCTTTAAGTGCTGGATAAAGTCCACTCATCAGACCTACGATAATACAAACGATAATTCCCAATAACATCCAGTCCCAAGGTACAACGAAAACACCATCAATAAGTACCGTTACTCCGATGCCTAATCCGATACCAAAGACAATTCCAAGTAAGCCTCCAAGGATACAGATTACGACAGCCTCGATCATAAATTGGAATAGAATGTTTTCACTTGTAGCACCCAAAGCTTTTCTAACACCGATTTCTTTTGTTCGTTCAGTTACGGTTACAAGCATAATATTCATGAGGCCTATTGCAGCACCAAGTAAGGTCAATAGTGCAATGACAATAGTACCAATTTGTAATGAAGAGGTCATGTCCTTCAGTTGATTTAGGACGCCATCACTTTTACGAATTGTAAAGTCATTTTCTTCAGATGCTTTAAGGTCACGGATGACTCTCATTTTTCCGATTGCATGAGATACGGCATCGTCAATTACTGCAGGATTTTTTATACTAGTTGTCAATTCATAATGCTTCGTGGGGTAGCCATAAATTTTCTTTGCGTTGAGTAGAGGAATGAATATTCGCCTATCATTTGACCCACCAGAGCTAGACCCTTTTTGATCTAATGTTCCGATTATTTTATACCTATTGTTTTCGACTAATATTACTTCGCCGATGGCTTTTTCATCTTTACCACCAAATAAATCTTTGACGATGTCTTTACCGATTACAGCTTTATTATTACCACTGTTTATTTCATTTATAGAAAAATTTCTTCCTTCTTTTAGTTCGTACGAAGAAGTAGTAAAATAGTTTTCGTCTACACCAACAACTCTAGTGGTAGGATTAGTTTTTTTATCTCTATATTTTGCTTCTGCATTACCAGTACACCAAGTATTGATAGAAACTACAGCTCCCGCAAATTTGAATTTTTCTTTATAGTCCATTGCTTGGTCGAAAAGAATGTTTTCGCTGACTTTTCTCCGTCTACTGCTCTTGATGGTTTCATCCGCTCTTCTTACTGTAAATGAGTTGGCTCCCATTCTATTAAAATTGTTGTTCATAGTATAAAAAATACTATCAATTGCCGTGAGCATCCCCACCAAACAGCTAATTCCTACAGCAATTATCAGCAAAGTCAATAGAGACCGCAGGAAATTATCCTTAATCGATCCTAAAGCTACTTTTACATTTTCTAATGGATTCAAAATTGGAGTGTTTTGTACAATTCAATAAACCACACTAAGATAAATCTTTAACTGTGATTGATAGCAGAATATAGAGTGATGGATGATTATCTTCGATAAAAAGATGATTTTCTACCAATAGTTGATGTGTAAGTACTTCTATTTGTTATATCTTTCCTTGGCTAGCTCTCTTACAATATCCTTAGCTTCTTCGTAGAAATACCCTTTTGACTGGGCAAACTTCATCAATTCCATACTTAGCATTCTTTCGTTCGAAGAAGGTCTAATATTGACTCTCTTACGCAAGAGACGTTCTAAATTTTCGAGATATTCTTCTTCTAGAATTTCTTCCATTCCTTTACGAATGCAATATTCGGAGACTCGCTTTTCTTTTAATGCACGTTCAATTTTATACCTGCCCCAAGATTTCATTCGATACTTTCCTCGTACAAATGCTTTAGCAAAACGTTCTTCGTTTAGAAAATCATCTTGAATTAAATCGACGATTATGTCTTCAAGATCGTCACCGTATATTTTTAATTTGAGTAAGCGTGTACGTACTTCACTATGGCACCGGTCTTGATAGACACAGTATTTTCTGAGTACCTCAAGGGCATCGTCTTTAGAGTAGTACTTATAAGTAGACATATATGTGTAAAGGTATTTTAATCTATAGATGTTCCAAAAATCTTTGACTTTTAGATTGGTCAGAAATAAATGCGTAATTTGTAAACGTATACAAACGAGTGCTATGAAACAAAAGAAATGCGAAGTATGTGGTGATAAGTTTCACGGAAGGGCGGATAAGCGATTTTGCTCTGATCAATGTAGGACAGCTCATCACAATGAAAATAATAGGGATGCGACTAATTTTATGCGGAATGTAAATAATATGCTCCGTAAAAATAGGCGTATTCTTGCTGCCTTAAATCCTAATGAAAAGGCCAAAACTACCAAAACGGAATTGTTAGATAAGGGATTTAAGTTTAGCTACTTCACTAATCTTTATGAAACTAAAGCAGGTAAAGTATACTATTTCTGTTATGATCAAGGGTATATCGATATTGGTGATGGTAAGTATGCCATTGTGCGTCGTAAAGCATACGTCGAATAAAAAATAAAAATTAAAAAAGCCCAAGCAGAAAGGGGTCTACTTGGACTCAATCAATACACAGACACAAAAGGACTGCGATATCTAAAAGGGGTAACTAAATCTTTAGTGTACTATGACTTTTTCAGTATGTACTTCACCGTTAACAGTGATCTGAACTAAATAGGTTCCAGATAGTAAATGATCTGTATTGTATTTAATTTGATTGGCACCATTAATAATATTGCTGTTTTGAGTATCTATCACCTGGCCACTAACATTGATAAGTCTAGATTGTACATTACCAAAGTTTTGGTTTGTTATAATGTCTAAGACAATTTCGTTATTGGCTTGTCTTGTTGTGATATCGGCAATGCCGCTAATATCAACGGTTGCAGAAGTTCCAGCTTCGGATATATTGTTTCTATTTGCATTAAAAAAGGCATATTGTCCATCGACACGTAGATTCCAAAGAATAATTACTACTTCATCATTTTCTAGATCTACATTTTCGATTTCTTTAGAAACGTCAATAGTATAGGTAGATCCTGATACTACCGTTCCCTCTACGATTTGCTCACCGAAAGTGTTTTCAGTTATTTTATCTGAAAGTACATATCTGTGATCCGCGTTTGATCCTTGAGAGGCCTGGTTGGCAAGGACATGATCTTTAAGAAGGTAGACTGCTAGATGGTAATTTCCAGCTTCTAAGTCAGTAAAAAATTCTGCTTTACCGGTTACATTGAGCGTAGTACCGTCATATGTAGCGTCTACACCCACACCTGCTAAAGCACCGAAGCCAATCAAGTCATCGATATATGCGTTAATTTGATTTCTAGTGTTTTGAGGATTTGCTTGATCGTAGGCAAACAGATCGCTATTCACAAAGAACTGTGGCTGGCCTAGTGACCCCCATCCAGCGTTAATTTCTGTGGAAGCATTTGTGAAGACCAAATGATCACATTTTTATCTTGGTTGTCGTCGATTAAATCTTTAAACATATCCCAGCCCCATGCTCCGCAATTAGTGCACCAAGTGGCGCTTGTTTTGGTCATGATGGTCCATTGATCGTTGCTGATCTCCTGCGCTTGGGTAGAGAGCATAGTGATCATCATAGTGAAAATCAAAGTAAATTTTTTCATAATGTATAATTTATTGATATTGAGAATATAATGGTGGCGCAAAGATATATTCTTTTGCTAATAATAGTAAAATACTAGGTGAAAATATCTATGTTAATGTCGTACAGAAAGGCACAATTTAGGTTGATAGTCGTGTTTATATGATATCCTGAATCACATGTAATCAAAGATAGGCTCTAGGTTAAAGTAGATCCTCATGGAAAACCATTAATACTAATTCTTAATATCAAATTCCCTTCATACATCAGACTTTTTAATCGTAGCATATTTCGTTAAACCTGAATGCAAAACGCCCACTTCTAGCAATAGAAATGGGCGTCTGTATTTTATTAAATATTGAAATTTATCCTTCAGCTTCTACTAGACCTTCAAAGTAACTAACAAACTCTTCAACGGACATACTTCCAACGTCTCCATCTCCTTGCTTTCGGACAGATACCGTATTTGATTCAGCCTCTTTATCTCCAACGATCATCATGAGTGGAATCTTATTTACTTCTGTGTCACGGATCTTTCTACCTATGGATTCTGCTCTACTATCAACAAATCCACGGATATCATGCTTCGCTAATTGCAATTTGATGTCTTCGCAAAGATCATTGTATTTGTCAGAAATAGGTAGTAAGGCAAACTGATCAGGAGTTAACCATAAAGGAAATTTACCGGCTGTATGTTCTATCAAAATACTCATAAATCGTTCCATCGAACCAAAAGGAGCTCTATGTATCATTACCGGTCTGTGTGGAGCGTTATCTGATCCAGTATATTCTAATTCGAATCTTTCTGGTAGATTATAATCTACTTGGATGGTACCTAATTGCCAAGATCTACCTAATGCATCTTTGATCATGAAGTCCAACTTAGGACCATAGAATGCTGCTTCGCCTAAAGCGGTAACTGTTTCTAACCCTGACTCTGCTGTAGCTTCTATTATGGCACTTTCGGCAGCTTCCCAGTTCTCGTCCGATCCAATATACTTAGAAGGGTTTTCTGGATCACGCAAAGATATCTGTGCGGTATAATCATCAAAGCCCATTTTCTTAAGTACAGTTTTAGTAAGATCTAAAACATTTAGAAACTCTTCTTTTAATTGGCTTGGCATACAGAAGATATGCGCATCATCTTGAGTAAATCCTCTTACTCTTGATAACCCATGTAATTCTCCTGATTGCTCGTATCTATAGACAGTACCAAATTCCGCAATGCGCATGGGCAGCTCTTTATACGAATGTGGCTTATGTGCAAAGATTTCACAGTGGTGCGGACAGTTCATAGGTTTCAACAAGAACTCTTCACCTTCTCTTGGAGTATTAATGGGCTGAAAGCTATCTTCTCCGTACTTATCATAATGGCCAGAAGTGACATATAGGTTTTTATGTCCAATATGTGGTGTCGCTACCATTTGATATCCACGTTTTTCTTGTTCGTCCTTCAGGAAGTTTTGAAGACGCTCTCTGATTTGAGTTCCTTTCGGTAACCAAATCGGTAATCCAGCACCTACTTTTTCTGAAAACATAAACAACTCTAGTTCAGCGCCTAATTTTCTATGATCTCTCTTCTTTGCTTCTTCTAGTAGGTGTAAATATTCCTTAAGCTCTTTGGCTTTTGGAAAAGTGACTCCATATACTCTCGTCAATTGTTGACGTGTATCATCGCCTTTCCAATAAGCACCTGCTAAGCTCATTACTTTTACAGCTTTGATAGGAGCAGTGCTTGGGATATGAGGACCTCTACATAGATCAGTAAAGTTACCTTGCTTGTAGAAAGTTATTTCTCCATCTTCAAGTTCATTTATGGTCTCGATTTTATATTCATCACCTTTCTCTGTAAAATACTGAAGCGCATCTGCTTTGCTTACTTCAGTTCTTTCGAAAGTATTTTTTTGACGAGCGAGCTCCAAAAACTTATCCTCGATTTTTTTGAAATCGTCAGGAGTTAATGTTTTATCTCCGGTATCTATGTCATAATAAAAACCAGTGTCTATTGCTGGACCATAACCAAATTTAGTACCTGGATATAAAGCTTCGATCGCTTCAGCCAGTATGTGCGCTGAAGAGTGCCAAAACGTAGATTTTCCTTCTTTATCATTCCAGGTGTGTAAAGTCAGATTTGCATCATTATGTATCGGACGGGTGGCATCCCATACTTCACCGTTTACTGTAGCAGAAAGTACATTTCTAGCTAAGCCTTCACTGATGCTCATAGCGACATCCATCGCCGATGATCCTGCATCATACTGTCTTACTGTTCCGTCTGGAAGTGTGATATTGATCATAGATTACGTATTTAAAAAATGATCGGCAAAAATACTTAATATATTTTTCTAATGCGCGCTATGTGTCTTGCTCTGGGCGAAGCAGGTAAGAGATAAATATATATGGATATTTATAAGGTAATAAGGTGCTAGGTTTTGACTTCTACGCTACTCCCATTTAGTCTGATCAAAAAAATGATTGTTTTATGACCTTGTCTAATTTATTCTGCGGTAGCAGTCTTAACAGTGCTATGCTTCACGATATGATCTAATTGTTGGATTAGGTTACGTTTAGCTTTACCTGGTCCATAGATAAAAGCATACACATAGAGAATGGTATTACTTTCTTTCAAGTTGATGGCATATGCTACAAATGGTCCTGCCATAAAATCATCAGTCATCTCCCAGACTCCTCTGAGTTCTCTGGTATATTGTTGATCTATCTCATAACCATAATCATAGACAGGTAAGTCTTCGTCATTGATGACCATAATAGAACCTTGCGTACTGGAGGTTACATATTGTTTAGAGAGCTCATTGAGAGACGCCTTAATATTTTCAGTATCGAATTGAGATTGATCTTCATACTTTTCACTACTCATCATGATATTTAAGATGGTACCACTTTGATCATCTCTGCGCATCCACAAGTGTTTTTGATTCTGATCTTCTACGGCCATTTTAAAATCACCAGGAATGGCCATATTGATACCATACAAATCTTCTACTTTCGAAATTAAACCCAAATTGGTTCTCTTGACCGTATAGAGTGCAGCCATCAATTGTTCTTCATCGTGTTCATTGATTTTCTTTGCTATAGAAGGGAAGTTTTGTCGAATTGCTTTTTGCACATTAGCCTCTCCATTACCCATGATATAGACCAAGATTTGGTTTCGCGCCCACTTATCTCTTCCTATGGTACTACTAAAATCTTTAGAACTTTTAAGGTTCATAAATCTTTCTTCGCCAAGATCTTTACGAATCATTTTCGTGGTGGCAGATTCATCGTCTTGGAGATCCGCGACAACTACATAGGTTCTAAGTTCTTTACGAAGTGGCTCTTGAATTAGGTCATTGGCACTAAAATGTCTTAGGTCGAATACAGGCTCAGGAGTGGGCATGATAGGGTAGGCAGAGCCAAAGTAATATCTAATTGTATCTCCTGTTTGCCCTTCCCATATGTCATTATCGGCAATAATTTCTACCTCATTAAGTCTACCAAGAGCACTAGGCTTAGGAGTAAACTGATTAGCCACTTCATCGTTACAGCTTCCCAGTGTAATCAGGCAGAGTGATATGATTATTAGCTTATACATAGTATACTTATTAAGACATCTGATTATACAAATATACATCTAACGCCGACTATACCGTAGAGAGTAGATATATCTTAGAAAGTCCGATTACTGTAGACCCTCTATCTATACAGATGAGGAAGCCTCTTGGAATGGTGTGTTGCTACGCTCTAGAGCAGACCAGCAATGATATCACTTTCTGTGATTCCTTCTGCCTCTGCCTTATAATTACGTACAATTCTGTGTCTCAAAACATAATCCGCAATAGCTTTTACATCTTCTATATCTGGAGAGTACTTACCATTGACCGCTGCATGTGTTTTGGCACCTAAAATGAGATTTTGAGATGCTCTTGGCCCAGCACCCCAAGAAATATATTTATTGACTTCGTCTGTCGATAGTTTAGTATTAGGCCTAGTCTTAGTAGCAAGCATTACTGCATATTCTAATACATTGTCGGCAACAGGTATTTTTCTAACTAAATTTTGGAAAAATAGGATTTCTTCTCCAGTCATGATAGTATTTAGATCACTGACTTTAGTAGAGGTAGTAGCTTTGACTACTTGTAGCTCTTCTTCGTAACTAGGGTAGTCAAGAGGTATGTTAAACATAAATCTATCTAGTTGGGCTTCAGGAAGAGGATATGTACCTTCCTGCTCAATAGGATTTTGTGTAGCTAATACAAAGAAAGGCTTAGCTAAGTCATTCCTGACACCGCTGATAGTTACTGACCGCTCTTGCATCGCTTCTAATAGAGCGGCTTGGGTTTTTGGCGGCGTTCTGTTGATCTCATCTGCTAGGACAATATTAGAGAATAAAGGACCTTTGTTGAATTTAAATTTACGATTCTCATCCATTACCTCGTTACCAGTGATATCACTTGGCATAAGGTCAGGTGTAAATTGAATACGTTTAAAGTCTAGGTCCAATACTTCAGAGATCGTACTAACTAACAAGGTCTTCGCAAGACCAGGCACACCGACTAATAAAGAGTGACCATTAGAGAACAATGAAATTAGGACCGTATTGACTACATCTTCTTGCCCTACGATGATCTTTCCTATTTCCGCTTTAAGCTCCTGGAATGATCTTGCTAATCCATCTATCGCTTCTTTATCAGAACTGTATTTATTGCTCATGCAAATCTTTTCTTTGTAATGTGACTATGAACCCTTGAGGCTCTTAAAAAACTGTGTGTAAAAATAAGAGAACATGAGACAAAACGGTATACAATGTCACATTGTTTTATTGCACTACCTATAAAAGCGGTGTTCTCTTATTCGAATGTATTTGAAGGTACTCCAAAAGGTTTGTACTTCATCCAGTAGAGAGAGGAATGCTTGGAATTCGTTGTGTAATAGACTTCACCTCGAATATTTTATGATTAAGTGACCAACAACATTTTGATGGTATATGAGATTATTACTAGGCTCACTAATGACGGATACCTTACTCAACTACAAAAGAGCATTTTTTTCGTGTTCAACAACCTTATTTTCAGTTGATTATCCATATAAATTATATAAATTGCCGCTTATTGCAAATACTGGCTCATTTTTGGCACTGTTTCTTATTTGAAGTGGGGTCGTAGACAGGCTTTTTCCCATAATTTATATCCCCTATTTCATTAAGTAGACGTTTTCTACCGTGTAGATTGTCGTTGGAGAGATAGTATATTTTTAGATGAGAAGGAAAATTTCTTTCTATCTGGCTTTTGTAACATAACCTTTGAAGAGAACTTTTAGATGAAAATATTTAGCTTTTTTACTCAGGAACTTGCTGTGGATCTAGGTACTGCCAATACCTTGATTATGCAAAATGATGAGATCGTGATTGACGAACCTTCTATTGTAGCGATTAATAGGTCTACAGGAGAAGTAATAGCAGTTGGGTACAAGGCGATGCAGATGCATGAGAAGACGCATGAGAATATTAAAACTGTACGTCCATTAAAAGATGGAGTAATTGCAGATTTCCAAGCCGCAGAAAGTTTAATAGAAGGATTAATTAATCTTATAGGTGAGAAGCGACGATTTTTCACTCATATGAAAATGGTAATCTGTATTCCTTCAGGGATCACGGAAGTAGAAAAGAGAGCAGTATTAGATTCTGCAGATCATGTAGACAGTAAAGAGACTTATCTCATACATGAGCCAATGGCCGCAGCGCTCGGTATAGGATTAGATGTGGAAGAGCCTGTAGGTAATATGATTATTGACATAGGTGGTGGTACCACTGAGATTGCCGTAATAGCCCTTTCAGGAATTGTTACAGACCAAAGTATTAGAACGGCTGGAGATGAGTTTACTAACGACATAATAGATTATATGAAGCGAAAGCATAATCTATTGATAGGTGAGCGTACGGCTGAGCAAATAAAAATTAATGTCGGAGCAGCAAGTGTTGATCTTCCTGATCCACCAGAAAAATATCCAGTAAATGGGCGAGACCTTCTTACAGGAATTCCAAAGCAGGTACTCACTAATCATACAGAAGTCTCAGAGGCTTTAGACAAGTCGATAACTAAAATCGAAGAGGCGGTACTTAAAGCACTTGAGGATACTCCACCGGAATTAGCTTCTGATATTTATCAAGTAGGTATTTATCTTACTGGTGGAGGTGCATTATTAAGAGGACTTGCAGATCGTATGGCTAAGAAAGTAAAACTGAAAGTTCAGGTTGCAGAAGATCCGCTAAGAGCAGTAGTACGTGGTACAGGATTAGCACTTAAGAACAGTGATAGATATACATTCTTAATAGGAAGAAGAAATCTATAGAAATATCCCAGTATCCATATGAAGAATATTCTACTCATATTTGTCAAGTATGGTACGCACTTATTATTCGTTGCATTTCAAATAGTATGCTTCACACTCATTATTAATAATAATAAGGAGCATAGGGAGATTTATAGTAATACTAAATCCATCTTTTTTAGCAACTTCAATAATAAAGTAGATCAACTTTCAGATTATTTAAAATTAGATGCACAAAATGATAGTCTAGTAAGAGAGAATGCAAAGTTGATGGACATCATTATTAATCAAAGATCGACTACCGATATTGATACTCTTTCTGACACCTTACTTTTACAACAGTATTCTTTTATTCCAGCTGAAATATGTAATAAAACGATTCACCTTAGGAATAATTATTTTACATTATGTGTAGGAAGTCTTGATGGAGTAGAATCTATGATGGGTGTAATAAGTGTAGAAGGAATTGTTGGAATTGTGACTAAGGTCAGTGAGCATTACAGTCAAGTAATTCCATTACTACACAGTCAATCTCGGATTAGTGCTTCTGTTCGAGGGCTTAACTTTTTTGGCAATTTAGTATGGACAGATAGTGATCCAAGAGTGATGACTTTGGAAGCGATCCCTAAGCATGCGCCAGTTTCTATTGGAGATACCATTGTAACATCTGGTTACAGTTCGATTTTTCCAAAAGATCTTCCGATTGGCACCATTACCAATTTTGAAGTCGCTAAAGGAAGCAGTAATTACCTTATCGATGTAAATTTATTTAATGATCTTAATAGTTTATCTTACGTCTATGTCGTAAAAAATAAACTCAAAGAAGAACAGATAGAATTAGAACGAAGCTCGAATGAATAGCTTACTTACTAAAAGTGTAATCAGAGCAATTTTGCTTATCCTTTTACAAGGTCTCGTTTTTCGTCGTATCGCATTTCAGATGGGTGATTTTGCATTTATTCATTTGTTTATTTATCCGGTGATCATTTTATTATTACCTATTCGAACGCCCAAAATTTTACAAATAACAATTGCTTTTATTGTGGGCTTATCAATAGATGTTTTTTATAATTCATATGGTATTCATGCGAGTGCTTTAGTCTTTACAGCTTACGTGAGAGATTTTGTAATTAAATTATTAGAACCCTATAGTGGATATGATGTAGATGAAAGCCCAACAATGAGTAAGTTAGGATTTAGTTGGTTTTTAAGTTTTGCGTCTATTTTATTTTTCGTTCACTTGTTTTTTTACTTTTCGGTAGAGGCTTTTTCATTTGTATTCTTTTTCGAAATTATGATGAATACTATATTTAGTTTTATTGCTTCTATAATAGTCGTAATGCTTTATCAGTTAATATTTAGAAATAATTATTAAATGGATAAATTCGCAGGCAGACAAAAAATAATAATTGGCTTTTTTGCCATATGTGCTTTACTGCTTGTATACAAGTCTGCCGAGTTACAAATATTTGAAACTAAGTATAGAGAACAAGCAAGAAGAACCACACTGGATAAAAGAATTAATTATCCAAGTCGTGGCCTTATTTATGATCGAAACGATAAGCTACTCGTAGTTAATACTCCGATCTACGATATCAAGGCAACCTATAAGAAAGTTGATCCTCAAATGGATACTGCTGCATTTTGTAATTTGCTCGAAATACCGATAGATACGTTTAAAATACTTTTGGATAAAAACTGGAAAAGTAGAAGATACCATAAGTCGGTACCTTTTAGATTTTTATCAAAAGTAAAACCTGAAATATTTGCTAAGTTTCAAGAAAGGATGTTTGATTTTCCCGGCTTTTATCCTGTTACACGAAATATACGTAGTTATCCCCACAAAAATGCGGCCCATACTTTAGGTTATCTTGGAGAAGTAGATCAAAGAACGATTGATCAGTCTGAGGGAAAATATGAAGCAGGTGATTTTTTGGGTGTGAGTGGAGTCGAAAAATCTTATGATAATTTACTGCGTGGATCTAAAGGTTTAAATTATTTATTGAAGGACAATTTAGGAAGAGATGTAGGTTCTTATGAGAGTGGAGCCTTAGACTCAAGTGCTGTATCTGGAGAAGATATAAATGTGGCTCTTGATCTTGCTTTGCAGGAGTATGGAGAGTTGCTAATGAGTAATAAAAGAGGAGCGATAGTCGCTTTGGAGCCGAGCACAGGGGAAGTACTTACTATGCTAAGTGCACCCACTTATGATCCGAATATTTTAAAAATGGATATTAATAGGGGAGAGGCTTTTAATGATTTGCTTTCTGACACTATTAACAAACCGATGCTAGATCGATCTGTAATTTCTAAGTACCCACCTGGATCTATTTTTAAACCAATTTTTGCATTGATCGCTTTACAAATGGGAATTTATGAACCTAATAGAACGATTTATTGTGATGGAAGTTATGAAGTAGGAAAGCGCGGATTTTCTCAAGGTTGTAGAGATCATCCCACTCCGTATAATGTGGGTATCGCATTACAGTGGAGTTGCAATTCATATTTCTATCAGTTGATGAAAGAATGCATTTTACTTAATGGATATGATAATCCTGGTAAAGGATTAGATACTATAGTAAGCTACTTGAGCGATTTTGGATTAGGCAAAAAGACAGGTCTGGATTACAATTACGAGAATGAAGGTTTTATTCCTGATTCGAAATATTACGATAATCTATATCGTGATGTGGTTAATGGATGGAAATGGTCCTATATTTTGTCATTAGGAATTGGACAAGGAGAGTTAGAGTTGACTACATTACAAATGGCTAATCTTGCTGCAATTATTGCAAATAGAGGATACTATTACAAGCCACATTTACTAAGAGCAATCGATGGAGATAAGCAAGCCATAGATGGTAGTTATTTGACGAAAGAAAAAGTCAGGATTGATCCTCAACATTTTGAGCCTGTAATTGAAGGAATGGAAAAAGTGATTTCCCAAGGTACGGCAAGAGCGGCATATGTTCCTGGATTAGATATTTGTGGCAAAACAGGAACATCGCAAAATCAAAGAAAAGTTTCCCACTCAGTATTTTTTGGATTTGCACCTAGAAATAACCCTAAGATTGCTATTGCGGTATATGTAGAAAATGCAGGTAGTGGTGGTGCAATCGCCGCACCCATCGCCGGACTGATGATAGAAAAGTATCTTAATCAAGAGATTGCGCCCAACAGAGAATATCTAGAAAACGTAATGATTGAAACGAACTTATTAGATCCTTATGAAAGAAAAGTAGAATCGACAGCTATGGATACTTTATATAACAATTAAAAGTGACGAATAATATTTTGTTAGTCATAAGTATGCAAATGAAAAAGATAGGAGATTTTCTCCTACGATACGCTATCCCTAGAGAGACTTTCTATTCCAAAATAGAAAGTCTCTTGTTTGTAAGAGTTACACCTTTTATAATCTAGAACTAGAATTTCTTATTGGCCATTAATCTTGCGCCGATAGCGATCCATTTATTTTTTGCCTTGGAAATTAATGAGTAGGGTTGCTGCTTACCTCCGAAGGCTTTGAAAAATTGTGATACCCCTTCTATCATACTTCCTTCAAAATCAAATCGATCTACATATTGTGACATTTCTTGGATGACATCCCACAACAAAATTTCTGCTGCTCTACTATTTCTATGATCAGGATCCGTCCCTAACATTAAATTGTAAGCAGTATGATTGTCTCTTATTACGTAAGTACCAGCCACGATTGTATCATTGGTATCTTTAATCAAGCGTATATATCTATGACCATAATTGACTAATGCATCATCGAGCTTTTGTAAGTATTTTAGAGTGTAAGGAATTTTTTCCTTTTGTACACTCCAACTCTTTTTATTGATCGCATAGAAAGCTGCTAGGTCGTTAGTTTCTCCAATCGAAAAATTGTGTCCCACTTTTTTAATACTTGTTCGAAGGTTAGATTTAAATCCTGCGAATATTTTGTCATGATCTTTAATTCCTTCTAGCAAATAAGTATAATGTGTGGTTTGATTATATCCAGCCCAATAGAGCTCTTTCCAATTTTGAAATGAAGGCGTAAAATTTTGTTTAAAAAGATGAAATTCTGGCATCTGACTAATCAAGTCTTTTACTATACCATTTTGATAGCTTTGCTGTGTTTCTTCTTTCCAATCTTCTTCTGGATAGTCGATCCAAATACCTAAGTAAGACGCTAAAACGGGCGGTAAAGAAACGTCCATTCCCAGTTTTGCTCCTTCGAAGTAGGGCCATACACCGATGATAGTACCATCTTTAGCCCTGCTTAGAGCAACATTCCAAGATACACCATTTGCGATCGCTAAAGCATCCAACCACCAAGGCTGATGAAATAACGGCAATGTTTCATGTCGCTTACTATAAAGTCTATAATCATGTTTTTGCATATCTTGCTTCCTATGTGTGGTATAGCTGCTATAATAGATTACGCCAAAATTAAGCCAAAGGTAGAGGATATAAAATCCATGACTGATCTATTGGCGCATAGAGGGCCAGATGGTGAGGGATTCTACATTGAAAGAGATGTAGCACTCGGTCATAGGAGGCTATCTATTATCGATATTCATACAAGAAGTGACCAACCTATGCATTATGGTCACCTCCATTTAGTTTTTAACGGTATGATTTATAATTATATCGAACTCAAAGATGAGTTGATGGCCTTGGGATATGAATTTACTACCACTTCTGATACGGAAGTGATTTTGGCGGCTTATCAAGAGTGGGATATTGCTGCATTTGATCGATTTAATGGAATGTGGGCGCTAATTTTGCAAGATGATAAGAAGAATAGAATCGTTTGTAGCAGAGATCGCTTTGGAATCAAACCGCTATATTATACACAGATTGACCAACGATTATATTTCGCCTCAGAAATCAAAGCATTTGCCGCTATAAAGTCATGGAACCCGAAGATAAACCATACTAGACTCTATGAATATTTGGCGTTTAATATGACAGACCATACTTCAGAGACTATGTTTGATGCGGTCTATCAAGTTCCTCGATCACATCACGCTATTATAGATTTGGAATCCAAACAAATGAATTTGGTCCAGTACTATGATCTAACACGGCAAATGGATCAAAATGATGGAGAGGATTTTCTTGGTCTCTTTGAGGACTCCATACGTATACGTACGCGTACAGATGTTCCTTTAGCTAGTACTTTGTCTGGTGGAATGGACAGTAGTAGTATAGTGAGTGTGATGGCAGCCCATTTAAAGACTATATCTGACACTTATACCCTAGCATATCCTGGAAATCTTGTTGATGAAAGTTCTTATGCGCTAAAGGTAAATCATCAATATCAAATACCGTCTAAACTGGTGACTACTACAGAGGACTATTTAATGGAACACATTGATGAATTGATTTATCAACAAGATGAGCCATTTACAGGAGCAACGGTCATGGCTCAATCACACATTTACCATGAAGTAAATAAAGGAGGGTATAAAGTAATATTAGGTGGACAAGGAGGTGATGAAATATTATGTGGATATGATAAATTCAGTGTAGCTTATTTTAAGGAGAAGATAAAATCGAAACCCTTAGAGGCGTTAAGCGCGTTGTATCATTTCCAAAAGATTAGATCTTTTGGAATGGTGGATGCGATCCAAAGTATAATATTTTATGAAAGGAATAAGAAGAAGAAAGAAGCGATATGGTATACATTAGATCAGAATATGAAGCAAAAATTATTTATTCGATCTAAAGAAAACAATGTCTTTGATATGAGTAAAAATTTATTACAAAACTTGGGAATATCAGCTTTATTAAGATATGAGGATCGGAATAGTATGTCTTATGGTGTGGAATCTAGATTACCTTTTTTAGACTATCGACTAGTGGAGTATTGCCTAAATATGAAATCTGAATTGAAGTTTGAAAAAGGGATTACCAAAAAAATATTGAGAAAATCAATGAGTGGAATAGTTCCTGATGCCATACTGAATAGAAATGATAAGATGGGATTTGTTACACCGCAATATGCTTGGATGAATAATAATAAGGACCACTATATTAAATTAGCTGAGGACTCACTAGTAAAGATGCCGTTTATTAATAAAGAGATGATTCTTCCAATTTTGTATAAAAACAATGACCTTCTTTGGAGAATAATTAATGCTGGAAAGTGGATCACTCAATTTAATATTTCCGTCTAATGAATCAGCCTAAATTCTCAATCATCATACCGACTTATAATAGAAGAACTATGCTACAACGTGCAGTAGAAAGCGTTTTAGCACAAAGGTATACAAATTGGGAATTGGTAATTGTAGACGATGGCTCGACGGATGATACTAGAGATTATATAGTAGATCTAAATCATGACCGAATCAATTATAATTACCAAGAAAATAAAGGGAGAAGTTCTGCTCGAAATAAAGGATTCAAAATTGCTAAGGGATCATATGTTTGTTTTCTTGACAGCGATGATGAGTTATTGTCTAATTATCTTGAAGTATTTGAGTACTTAATTAATGATAATGAAGAAGAAATTTATTTGACTGGTGTTAGATTGCAAAATGAAAAAGTGATAACGGACTATCTTCCCAATAGAGATCGAGAAGAGTATATAGTGCAATGTTTGGAAGGTGTTTTTAATTTAATGCCATTTTGCTTTCATAGATCTAAGATTAAAAATGAACCCTTTCAAACCGACTTGTATTATGGTGAAGATTTTCAGTTTTTGATACCGACTATTTTGAAATATCAAATTATTGTTGAGCCTCAAGTAAGTAGTGTAGTACATCAGCATATTGATAGAACGATAAATAAAGTTTTTTTGGATATCAATACATCTTATACACAATTAGAGAAATCAATTCTTGATACGATTGATAAAAATTTTGATTCATTAAATAGATATATGCCAATGGAAAAAATAGAGGCATTGAAAGCTAAGAAAAATGAGGATTTTATTTTGACGGCAGCGAAGTATAATTTGGAGGAAGCAAAAAAGATTAATCATTTACTAGGAGAAAATGGAATAAATTATTTTTCATTAATTATTCAGAGAACGAAAGGATTACTACAGTCATGGATGACCTAAATAAAGTCAATATATTTTTATTAGGGAGTCGTAAATCTGGCACCACTAGTTTGGCTAATTATCTGGCTAGTCACAAAGAAATATCTTTGTCTAGAATTAAGGAATCAAATTATTGGAATGATGAGGCCTTAGAACGTACAAAGACGATAGACGAGTACCATGCACTTTTTGATTGGTCCGTAAATAATCAACTAGACGCTTCTACTGGATACACTACATATCCAATCTGTGCTGAGGATTTGCCTGAAAAAATTTATAATTATAATCCTAAAGCTAAATTGATTTACTTAGTGAGACATCCTTTGGAGAGAATTATATCTCACTATAAAATGTCATATGAACGAGGAGATCTTAGTGGTAGTTTAAATGATGCTTTAGTTAACCATCCTTTACTAATTGCAAGTGGAAAGTACAATTTTCAATTACAGAGGTACCTTAAATTTTTCCCATTAGAGCAATTGCTTGTTTTAAATACTAAAGATCTAACTTTAAAAATTACTCAAAAAAGAATCAAAGAATTTTTGGGATTGAACTTTGATTTCGAATCATCAATCCCTAGGGACAATACGTCTACTTCAGATTTTAGAATGCCTAGAGATAAAGATGCTTTATTGAATAGCAAAGTGTTTGTAAGTATAAAAAGATTATTTCCACAGAGTATGATAAGATTTGTCAAAAGACAGGTTTTTAATTCTATTAATGCTGAGATGGATACTTCTCTTAATGCTGAATCATTGGCATTGCTAAAGCGTGAGCTCTATGATGATATGAAGGATCTCGCTAGTTATTCGGATATAGATATTGAACAATGGATTAATTTTGAAGAGTACATTAGATGAAAAAGAAGATTCTCATATTATGTAAAACAGATCTTCAGAGAGATCCTAGAGTACAGAAGCAAATTGAAGCTTTGTATGAAGATTATCATATCACGTGTGTAGGACTAGAGCCAAGTAAGCACCATGGCGTAATGATCGAAAAGCCATTGTTTGATTTAGATGGTCGGAATAGTCGATCAAGTAATCGTATATCACAACTTACTAAGCTTATCACTAAACAGTATAAGTCTTTGTACTGGACTTCTAATAATACTGATGTATTGGAAGCTTTAAAGGAGGAAAAATACGATCTCATCATTTGCAATGAAACTGAATCTTTGCCTATAGCAGATGCTTTAGCTCAATCAAATCCTACGCCTATATATTGTGATTTACATGAATACTATTTGGATGATAGACAAACAGGAAGTTTTTCGAAGGCTCAACAAAAATATGAGAAATGGATACTATTAAATCATATTTCAAGGGTAAGTATATTTTCTACAGTAAGTCCGCAAATTATTAAGGAGTATAAGGGTAGATATAATATTGATTGTGTTTTGATTGATAACGCTTGTAAGTATTATGATTTAAAGCCAAGATTGAAAACATCAACACCAATAAAATTGGTAAGCCACGGTGCGTCTATTCCGGCAAGACGATTGGAAATAATGATAGATACGGTAGCTGCACTAGGTGATGATTATACGCTTGATTTATATTTAATGAACAACAATCCTACGTATAGACAACACTTGATGAATATGGTTGAAAGGATTTCAAATGTTAATATACTAGAGGCGATTCCATTTGAGAAAATTCAGATTTCGCTCAATAAATATGATATAGGACTTTATCTATTATTTCCAACACATATCAACAATACATTTGCATTACCCAATAAACTATTCGAATTTATTCAATCTAGAGTAGCTATTGTTATAGGACCAACTCCAGCTATGGCTGATATAGTAACTCAATATAATATTGGAGCAGTATCGAAAGATTTCACTAAAGAATCTCTTAGTGCTACTATCAAACAATTGTCCATCGAGAAAATTGATGAGTATAAAATCAATACCAATACCGCGGCTTTAAAATTAAACGCCAAAAGAAATATAGATCAAATAAGAAAAATAGCTAAAGGATTAATCGACTAGAATTCCACGTAGATTTTGGCTCTTATTCCCATTCCTTTTTGTCCAAATAATATTGGAAGATTAGGATTGTCTAATTGTGTAAACCTTTTGACTAAATCTACTCTCAATATTTTGAAGATATTGGAAACACCAAAACTAGCTTCAATATAAGGTTGGTCTCCATTGAGCGCAAAGGTTGCTGGTCCACCATTTTCTCCTTCAGTAAATTGAATTAGTGTTGGATCCATCAAAGGATTATTTTTGTCAGAAAGTGATCCGTATAATCCTTTAAAAGTGATGATTTCTCTAAGCTTAAGTCTCCTTAAAAGCGGAACTCTATTAAATACTAAACCATATAGATAATGCTCCATATTAAGCGAAACATATTGGTCCATAGAGAATTCAAGAAAATTCATCATGTTGTATGAATTTAGGAAGTATCCATAAGTTTGATTCCCGGCTGGAATAAAGTTCAAAAGATATGGTACATCTCCCCAAGTTTTACCACTATCCAAAGTAATATCAGTAGTACCTATTCTGGTCCATTCGAATTGTTTGAAAAGATTAAGTCCAAGTCTTGTGTAATTATAATTTCCTCTATCTAATGCATCAAGTCCGACTGTATAACTGAGTGTAAAAATGGGATATTCATTTAGTATCTGTGTACGGTATTGTTTTCCTTGTACATATTGCTCATTGGGCGCAAATCTAAACATCCCAAAAATTTCATTCGTTTCTACTCTTCCAAACTCCATTTGTGTTTCGCTAGTTGGATCAAGCGCTAAAAATTGGGTAGATCCATATGGCTTAATCGTTTTATGCCTAACACCTAAATTAAAACTGAATCCAGGGATACCTTTTTCATACATTAATTCGAACTTATCGGTGAGTAGCATACGAGTAGTTTCACCTCGTCTAAATGATAAGAGTACATTATCTGGATTAAAAAATTGTAAATCTTGTCCAGGAAAACTAGATGCTTTTTCTGCAATAAATCGGAAAAAATGCCTCGGATTATCTCGATAGTTTTCATTAAATGTCCAAGTCGCTCCAAAAGAATATTTCCATTGTTTTGTTCGAGTTCCATAAGAGACATACGATTGTAAAAGAAATTTTTTACTGAGATCATAAGTAGACCACCCTCCAAATCTAGGTTGAAACCCTTCTACATCATTGAAGCTAGCGAATGTCGCCCAAGGACCTAATTCGATAGGACCAATTGGAATAAATCCTGAGGCTAATACTTTACCAATATACATATACCGATTAAAGTATTTGTCATTGACCAATGTGTCTCTTAATTCATAAGTGTCGAGGTCATTTTTGCTTAATTGACCGATTCTATTTTCTGT
>CALBEE010000208.1 GCA_937927575.1 uncultured Saprospiraceae bacterium
AGTTTGCGCAAATTTAACTAAAAAACAAACCAGTAAGGTTCAAGCTTTGATTTCAGTTATGCAAGTGAATATTAATAATCATATCCCACAAGGTTTTCTTCTTGACCCTTTAGTTTGTAATTTCTGTAGAGGGCTTCGTATAATGCGAAATACTGAAATGCGTATTTCGTGTTTGTAATTTCTATAGAAGGCTTTGTATTAAGCAAAATGCTGAAATGTTTACCGTTTTCTTCGAAAGCCGGAAAATTCGCATTTCGTGTTTGTAATTTCTATAGTAGGCTTTGTATTAAGCAAAATGCTGAAATGCGCATTTCGTGTTTGTAATTTCTATAGAAGGCTTCGTATAATGCGAAATACTGAAATGCGTATTTCGTGTTTGTAATTTCTATAGAAGGCTTCGTATAATGCGAAATACTGAAATGCGTATTTCGTGTTTGTAATTTCTATAGAAATTACAAACTAAATAAGCCCAAGATTGCTGTCAATCTCGGGCTCTTTCGACTAAGGTCTCAAAATAAGAAAACTACTTCTTAAAAGAGGTCTGCTATTAAAAGCGGATTCGAGGTCAACCTCTCTTTATCTTAAACGACATAGTAAAAGTGTCGTATCTATTCTTGTTAAATTGACCAATACTATTACTGATCTTCTAATTGTAGCACAAAACTAAGATTTAAAGCTTGATATGCAAACAACTATAGCTAAAAACGATTTTATTCTATAAAAGTTTCCTACATATATAAAAAAATTAAATAAATGTAGAAAATATCTATAAATCACTATATTTCAACGCTTTGAAGGTAACTTTTCACCTTTGTACATATTCAAATATATATAATACCTAGGAATATTGCAAGATCGCTTACTACATTCTACATATTTGTCAGCATGGTATAGATTTAACTTTGCTTGCCTTGATATAACTGTCTGATTGACAATAACCATTGCTTATCCATTATTGTCATACCATTCAAAATTTCTCTCTATTGCTATGCAAAGCTTGCGCCTAGATCTTGTTGATAAGAAACTGGTCGTATGCTCGATTAGGATGCAAATACGAACCTATCCATCACATTACTGACCGAGAAATAAGGTGTTATGCATCCTTAATACGAATAGAAGACCACAAAAATTAACCATAACAAACAATTTATTCAATGTCTCTGTTATTCATACAGATACTCAAAATTAAAGACAACCAGAAGGAATAACCTTCGGAAAAAAATGAAATACTCACTAAATGTTTTTCCTTGAAAACCATACCCATAGCAATTCTAGTAATATTCCTATTTTCTTTTTCTGCTTGCAACGATGAAGAAATGGACCAAAACACGGATATGACACCAGATAAGGAAGCTCCATTAGTAGAAAACCTAACTTGGGTAGATAGTCCAGCCTACGATAACGATCCTGAGGGGTCGATTGAAAACAATGGCAACTATACCATTTCTATTAATGACGGATTTCAGATGACTTTTAATTTAAAGGATAATAGTGCTATCAAAAGTCAACGAATTTATTTCACAGTAAATAATGATCCTAATATTTTTGAAGAGTTTCTATCTGAAGACATTGCATTATCTCCACCTACTGACTATTTCTTTAATTACTTTCACAGAGTTAGCTCTATTTCTTTAGGTGATGGAGTATTTTATGAACTGAAAGAAGGTGATACTTATCAGTTTTACATTACGTTTACGGATGAGTCAGACAATACTACCAATATTAATTGGTCTGCCGATCTAATAGAATAATACGGTTAAAGTGTGAGTAGCGTAATGAAATGTACGTCTACCTACACTTTTTACATAGTATTCGATATTGCATACAGCGCAGATGATAAGTAGTCCTTCGATAGAACGACACATTCAAAGAGATTGGCCTAGCATAAGATAACATAATCAGACTAAAAAGAGCTATGCGACCTAACGCATAACTCTTTTATATCTAAGTGTGCCCGGAGCGGGACTCGAACCCGCACGTACGTAGTACACATGTCCCTCAAACATGCCTGTCTACCAATTTCAGCACCCGGGCTTGGGTGATTAGACAATTTTGCAGCCCTGACATGAGAACAATCCCACGAATTCTTCTAATTCGTTACAATTGTTCAAGTTACGATTTCTATTGAAATCGTTTTACCAATTTCAGCACCCGGGCTTGTATAAGTACTTTTAAACTCTTTGTCTTATTCAAAGAGCAATCCTGCGAATCATCTTAATTCTCTACAAATGGTCCTTTGACATTTTCTCTGAAAACGCTTAAATACTTCAACACCCACGCTTGGTATTACAGTGCTTTCCATATCAAACACTTTTTAAAATCGCCACAAATATTGCAAATAATTTAAGATTACAAAGGTATACGTTAGAAATCTTATTCTCATAATATGTCATCGATATCTACCTTCGGATTATTTTTAGCAGCCTCTACTAATTTTTGAAGGAATGGAGAAGCAAAAATAAATGCTTCAAGCTCTTCATTATCAGTATCTAGGACTTGATCTTTATTACCATTCCAAGCGAGTTTTCCTTCTTTTAAAAGGCATATATTCTCTCCAATTTCCATTACAGAGTTCATATCGTGCGTATTGATTATAGTGGTAATATTCTCTTCATCAGTAATATCACTAATCAATTCATCAATCGTAATCGATGTCTTAGGATCTAAGCCAGAATTTGGTTCATCACAGAAAAGATACTTAGGCTTAAGGACGATGGCCCTTGCAATACCTACACGCTTCTGCATACCTCCACTAATTTCTGAAGGATATTTAGGATTGACGCCACCAAGACTCACACGGTCTAATACTTCATCGACTCTCATTTGCTTCTCCTTAGCCGTCATTGGTGTAAACATATCCATAGGAAATCGAATATTTTCCTCTATGGTCATAGAATCAAAAAGTGCATTCCCTTGAAAAAGCATTCCCACCTCCTTGCGAATGGCTAGAATTCCTTTCTTATCCAAATTTGTATAGTCGATATCGTTATACCAAACACGACCTTGAGTAGGTGCAAATAGACCTACCAAAATCTTTAGCAATACTGTTTTACCCGCACCACTTCGACCTATTATAAGATTAGTCTTGCCAGCTTCGAATGTAAAATCGATACCTTTAAGTACTTCTTGATCACCAAATTGTTTGAATATGCCTTCCGCTCTTATCATTTTCTATCTACGTTGTGAGTACTACAGCTATAAAGTAATCCGCTAGTAATATCATAATATCACCAAATACCACTGCTCTAGTACTTGCCGCGCCTAATTCTATGCTTCCACCCTTTACAAAATAGCCTTGAAAACAAGATACTGATACCAAAATCAATGCAAATACCACAGATTTTACCAGCATCATCACTACATTATAGGGAATAAAAAAGGCTCTAAGTCCTTGGACATATTCTGCATGAGTAAATAATCCAGAAGGAACACTAGCTAAATATCCACCCGTAATACCGACTAGAGCCGCCACACATACCAAAATTGGAATGACATAAGCTGCCGCTAATAGTTTCGGCATAATTAGGTAACTCGAGGTATTCAAGCCCATTATCTCCATAGCATCGATATGCTCTTTTTGGCGCATTCCACCTATCTCAGCTGCCATGGTAGAACCCACATTACCTGCCAATACTAAGCAAGTGACCATAGGAGCCAATTCAATAATCATCATATCCCTAACTATATAACCAATATAGTATGGAGGAATCAAAGTACCTTCCATTTGATAGTAAAACTGCACTACAGTAACGGCACCTAAAAAAATCGCTATAAGTAATACAATGGGCAAGGAACCGATACCGATATCGTACATCTGACGTATAAGCTCTTTATAGTACATACCCCAATTTTCAGGCTTTCGGAAGACTTCCTTCTGCCAGAGTACAAACTTTCCAAGATCTGATAAGTAACTGAGTTTCATATATAGTTTTCGCTGGATTACAACGATTTGCGACAAAGATAGTTTTTTTTACTCTCAGCAATTGTATATAAATAGTAAACGATTATGTTTTCTAAAAGTATCTTAAAAATCAGTTTAATGCACTTACCTTAGCATCTCATCTTAAAGACAAACAGCATGAACGCCGTAATCACAGGAGGAACAAAAGGAATAGGAAGAGCAATAGCCGACTTACTTGCGTCAAAAGGAATCGATCTTTTCATTTGTGCTCGTAATGAAAACGATCTCCAAGAAATGAAAGCTACCATTGAATCTTCTCATGATTCGAAAGTACATACCGCTGTAGTTGATATGTCCATCAAGGCTGAGGTAAAAGCATATGCTCAAGAGATTCTGGATGAAGTAGAACAAATCGATATTCTTATCAATAATGCCGGCATGTTCATACCAGGACTTCTCGCCGAAGAAGACGATGGTGCTTTAGAGCAAATGATAAATACTAATCTATACAGTGCATATCATCTTACCAGATCTTTATTACCTGGAATGATGAAACAAGGTCATGGCCATATATTTAATATGTGTTCGATCGCTAGTAAAATAGCTTATCCTAATGGTGGATCGTATAGTATTTCAAAATTTGCTCTATTAGGCTTTTCAAAAGTCTTAAGAGAGGAATTGAAAGAGAAAGGAATCAAAGTAACTTCAATACTTCCCGGTGCGACTTGGTCGAATAGCTGGGCAGGAGTAGATCTTCCCAAAGAAAGATTAATGGAAGCGCAGGATATTGCAATAGCTGTATGGGGTGCTTTACAAATGAGTCCAAGTGCTGTCGTGGAGGAGATAGTTCTTAGACCACAATTAGGCGATCTTTAAGCTTTCGATGATTATTAAAAATAGAAGAACTTAGAAAAATAGAAGATGGCCCATAGTGATAATTTTACACCGTATACTGCACAGCGACTAAGTGCTCAAGAATCCACTCAGCGTAGTGCTGATTTTAGGGCATATATGGATCAAAGAAGATCGATAAGATTTTTTTCGGATAAGCCTGTTCCTGAAGAAGTTATCGAAAACTTAATCATGACCGCTTCCACTGCTCCATCAGGTGCGCATAAACAACCTTGGACTTTTTGCGCAGTCTCTAATCCTGAAATAAAGGCGGCTATTAGGAAAGCTGCTGAGGAAGAAGAATACAAAAGTTATAACGGAAGAATGTCTGATGAATGGCTAGAAGATCTCAAACCTTTTGGTACCGATTGGCATAAAGAATTTTTGACTATCTCTCCTTGGCTCATTATAGTATTTAAGAAAGCATTTGACTATGATGGAGAAGAAAAAAGAAAAAATTATTATGTAAACGAATCTGTAGGTATCGCAGCTGGCATGTTGATTTCTGCTATTCATAATGCAGGATTAGTTACGCTGACACACACACCAAGTCCAATGAATTTTTTACAAAAAATTCTAAATCGTCCTGACAACGAAAGACCATTTTTACTTTTACCTGTCGGATACCCAACTGATGATGCAGTCGTACCTGTGTTGCGAAGAAAAGATGAAAAAGAAGTAATAGTTTATTATAAATAAAATATCGAAATCTTACTGTACATTTTCGATTTTGCATTCACCATACATTTCTATTTTCCCACTTTCATTATCATTGGATTGTATATTTATTCCTTTCCAATTATCACCACAGTCATTATGAAGATGCGCATTATATAATTTAAGCGTTGCTCCTGGCTCTACAGTTATTTTCCTTCCTTCTGCAAAAGATACTCTGCAATAAATTTCTAATGTTTTACCACTTTTCACCACAACATCATTCATCAAATCTTTCGAGCCCAACCATTGTCTATCATGATCTACGACTATAGATTGGGTTTCATCCTTATCACACCAAAGCGGAATTAATAATTTTCTTTGCTTGGAATTTATTTTATGGAAATTTCGATGCATTTTACCAATCTGGCATGGTGTTAAAGCCATCTGGCTAGAATTGTAATCCATCATGTTATTACTCACAGGACCTTCGCAAGGAGCCCTTCCTGTAGCACTCCAACAATTACTATTGGGAGGAGTGTCGTCACAGCCATCATTGCGATACCACGAATGACTCAATCCCAAAACATGAGCAATTTCATGATTCAAATTAGTCGCATGTCTCCATGCCGGCAAACCTAATTCATATATGCCTGCAAGCTTTACACTTGTACCCATAGCAATACCTGTGATGTCGACAGTATATGTCTTACTAGCTACACTATCTGGATGAGTAGGCTGAATAAAAACATTAAGCACTTGATCTTTATCTTGGACATATTTCTCTAGTACTCTTCTATCACTATTATTCCTATTTTTTCCTTTATTTAAAAACCAATAGAGCTCTTGATCTTTATGAAAAGCGAAAGGACTACGACCAACTTCGGTTTCCATATCAGCTAATACATATGTATAGTTTGCCGGTAAAACAGGAGTATCATTACCTTCAGGTAATCTCATTTTCTCATTGACTCTTAAACGCATGATGGCATTTTTCATCATTGCTTTAAAGTACTTGACTCCTTCACTTCTTTCGAAATTAAATTTTCCCTTCTCTGCATCCAAAAAGTGTACATTAATCTCTACTTCATGTTGATAATACTCTAAAGGATAATCAAGGTCAGGTGCATAGTTAAGGGCTTCTCGACAAGTACTTTTAAAGTCATCAGGTACTCTTTGCGAAGTCACATTTTCAGATAACTCATCAAAACTTCTTACCGTCAAGGTCTTGATCTTACTACTACAACTAGAAAGTAGGAATAGTAAACTTAAAAAGTAAAAAGTGAAGTACCTCATCATGTTATTTTAGGTATTTAAAGCACCACAAACACTAATCGTCTGACCCGACACATAACTTCCCATATCAGATCCTAAAAACGCACAGGTATTCGCAATATCTGCTCCACTACCTAATCTCTTCAATGGAATATTATCGATATATCCTTTTACTACCTCTTCAGATAATTCTCCAGTCATATCCGTCTCAATAAATCCTGGAGCGATGGCATTACATCTGATGCCTCTAGATCCGACTTCTTTAGCTATCGACTTAGTAAATCCTATAATACCTGCTTTAGAGGCTGCATAATTGGCTTGACCTGCATTCCCAAATACTCCCACTACAGAACTCATATTGATAATAGATCCTGATCGCGCTTTAAGCATGTGCCGCAATACATGCTTCGTAAGATTGAATACAGATTTAAGATTAACCTCTATTACTTGATCCCATTGGTCCTCTCCCATTCTAAGCATAAGATTATCCTTTGTGATACCTGCATTATTGATTAAAATATCAACCTTCCCAAAATCCTCGATCACTGATTTTACTAATTCTCCAGCTTGCTCAAAATTAGCCGCATCAGATTGATAAGCTTTTACCGTACGCCCATCAATAGAAGCTTCGTTGGCTATTTTTTCAGCACTTTCACCGGATGATCTATATGTAAAAGCCACATCACACCCCATCTCTGCAAAATGCCTCACAATTGCTTCTCCTATTCCTCTTGATCCACCTGTGATTAAGGCTACTTTATCTTTTAATAATTCCATATTCTCGTTTGTTGATTTATTGAACTATACAAATGTAATCAAAACCGAATTGAATCAAAATCTACCACAACTGGGTATACAATTGTCTGAAGAAATATACTTACATCTTAATGATCTATTTAGCTAAATCCTTTGTTATATATTTGAACAAGATCAATCATATAAAGTACTTATGAATAATATTACTACTCAATTTTCGCCAGGTGTCCTTTCAATGCTACCACTTTTCTATGTCGGATGGTCAGATAGTGTCCTTAGTCCTAGTGAGATGAAGCTTATTCATAAAAAAATAGATGATGCAGAATTCTTATCCAAAGAAGATAAAGCATATTTAATTCATTGGTCTAATCCCAAAAATGTACCCACTGATAATGTCTTTCGCTCATGGGTAAAAGCCTTAAAAGAGCATTCTATAGATTTCGACTTAATCAATAAAAAATCTATTGCAAAAATTGGTGCAGAGATTGCACAAGCTTCGATACAATATAAGCAAGATCAAATTTGGAAATCTCCTAAAACCATAGATGCTTTAGAAGATATCGAAAAAGCATTGGGTCTAAAAAACCAGGCTAGTCTCAAAATCCTTAAAAGATCATTAGGCTCTGAAGAAGAACTAGAGGACGAAAATTCTTTCGATCCTGAAAAACTGCGAAAAATACTAGACGGCAAGAGAATAGTCACAAAAGATAGAATGCGCAAGTTACTTAGAGATCCAGCTTTCGCTTACAGAGATATTCGTGATAAGGATGAATATAGATTAGATATCCTTTGGAAAACTAAGTTGCTAGCGGAACAGGGTGTCGGTGGATATGCATTCCCCAAAGAATATGGAGGAGGTGGGATGTCCGGAGACCATATCGCTGTGTTTGAGACCTTAGCCTATCATGATTTAAGTTTGACCATCAAATTTGGTGTACAGTTTGGATTATTTGGTGGTGCAGTATATATGCTGGGCACAGAAAAGCATCATAAGTTATACATTGAACCGTTAGCCAAAGCCGAACTATTAGGATGTTTTGCCATGACAGAGACAGGTCATGGATCTAATGTCAGAGGATTAGAAACTACTGCAACTTATGATCATGCAACAAAATCCATCGTAGTACAAAGTCCCAATCTTGCTGCTGGCAAAGAGTATATTGGTAACGCTATGCATAGTAGTATGGCAGCTGTCTTTGCCCAATTAATTGTCAATGGAGAAAGTCATGGCGTGCATGCCATCCTAGTGCCTATCCGTGATGCGGATGGAAATGTTCTTCCAGGAGTGACC
>CALBEE010000209.1 GCA_937927575.1 uncultured Saprospiraceae bacterium
GAGTTAAGAGTAAGTTTAAGAATAAGATTAAAACAATTGCCATGTCTAAATACAAATATCAATTACTCATTTTCTTTTTTGGAGCTGTATCATTTGCAATACTTTATGGGGCTTGTATGGAGTCAGAGTCAACAGAGATAGTAGATCGTTTTGAAGAAGTGGAGAAAGAAGGTGTCAGCGTAACGTTTATAATGGGAAAAGATAAACCAGGAAGCGATTATTATGCTTTGGCTGAAGAGCATTTTTTGTATAATGAAAATGAACATTCTGATATAGTAATTAATTCTTGCAGAACTATTGAAGATGTCATTCATTTTCTTAACAAGTCTAAGTTGAGAAAAGAATCTCCTTGGTCTATTGTAAATATTGTAGCGCATGGAAATCCCAATACAGGTATCAATTTGTATTTATCTTCGGAAGGGGAGAAAGCGACGCCAAAAAGAATGCTACAAGCAGTTCTAGTGGACTCATTGCCGAAGTTAACATCAGAAGTAGTTGACAGTACTACTAAAGTAAATGTTTGGTCTTGTGGTATCGGTAAGAATCCATTGATTACAATGTCGATGCAAAAATTTTTTCAACCGCAAAATGGTGATTCTGTTTCGGTGTACTGTTCTCCACATTTCGTAATATTTAAACCTGATTTGTATAATGCTAAGATTCAAAGATTGAATCTGAGTTATTGGCCTTATTATTATAAGCGAGGCTATCGACCAAGCGAATCCGAAATAGTACAAGCCATGCATAATAGTTTTCCTTCCGATTCTATAGATTGGAAACATGCTTTAAATGAAAATAATAATAATGATCTTTTTTCACAGGAATACCATATTCCTGTGAGCTATATCAAAATATATGATTCGAAAAAAGATAGACCGGATTTATCTACAGTGAATCAACAGTTGTCTTGGATTAAGTCTCAAGATAATGTAATGAGTCAAATAGAAGAATCTGGTATTCCTATGGATAAATTTAATTGGCAAGTGCGGAAAATAATTCACACCAATATAGATGGTAAAAAAGTACCGGCAGTAAAAGCTATTGGGATGGCTACTGTTGTTAATGTATTAAAGAAAATTGAAGTGTAATCAATAACTATACAAAAGGGTAGACCCGTGAAGATCTACCCGAATTACATAAGTATATGCAATACAATTAGTTGTGTGTTTTACCTAATTTTATCCAGTTGCTATCCGCTGTAGATACTAATTGCTTATGGTTGTTTTCGTCTAACCAAAGTTGCTTGGCATCAAATTCAATATTATTTAGAAAAAGATAGTACTTACCATCTTTGGTAATAAATTTATTGGGATCCACTCTAAATTTTGCACCTGCATATGTTCCAAAAGCGCAGAATCCACCGTATTGCGGTAAGTATTTAGTAGGATTGCGATCAAAAGTTGCTTTTTGTTCAGCTGATGTGAAATAGTATACTATCTTTTGATATTCCGACTTAAACTCTTTCACACCTTTCTGTGCTAGATTAAGGTCTGCATATGATACTGCACTGTATCCTTGCAAGGCGATGTTACTGTTGTCGATATTGTTAGCCCTGTTATCCTGAGCCATTGCATTTGTAGAGATAATGGCAAAACAAGTAATTAAAAATATGATCTGTTTCATTGTATGTAAATTGATGTTAAAAATGTTTGAAAAAAGTTTTATCTATTGATATTAGGTTCTGGTTTGTGCATGCTTACCACTGATAATACTGCGGCTCCATTAATCCAATAGTATATGGAATCAATTCCTTCAAACCCTATAGCGAATGGAGCAATGATAAAGACTATGGCTACTATAAAATCTACTATCAAATGTATTTTGTATGAGATTACTTTAATGACGCCGAATTGATGATCGGTGAGTAATGTGAGCAATAATGCGGCACATCCAGTGATCACTGAAAGCTGTTTTGCTATTGGATTCGATTCACCTAATCCAAGCGCAAAAGGTAATACGATTAATGCGATGGCAACTGGATAATCCAAGTATGCGTGTATCTGTTTGGTTACAAATTTCATGTTGTTTATTATTTAATTGTATTTAATACTTAATTGATAAATGCTGTCGACCTATGATGCTTTGAAATATTCTTCGGATATTACCTTTCCTTCAGCATTCCATTCTCTGTTAATGATTTCATGCCATAGAATTTGACTGCCATCTTTCATATCAAAGTCAAAGGTGAATTCTGAAGCTGTGTATTGCTTATCAATTAGTGTTTTATGATGTGTGATTGCATTTACTTTTGCAATGGCACCAACAAACCCTTCCATTTTATTCACCATTGCTTCTTTACTTGAAGTGCTAACATTGCCGTAATCTGATGTTTTGGCGAAATCGCAGAAATAGTTTTTTACAGCATCGACAATCGCCCCTTGACTTACCATTGCATCCATTTCTTGAACTCTTGATGTAATATTCATCTTATATTGTATTTATGTGTTTAATAATTAATTACAATACAAAGATGAGGTAAGGACATACCGAATTAAGTACAAGAAACTCCCAATGAGTTGTACTTTTATGAATTTAAGTGGACTATAAATAAAAGTGACTTTTCTACAATAGATACTTTTAGAATGCCGTAAGGATATTTAATTAGGTGTTGGTTTTTTCTTTTAGCAATACTCTGAATTGCGACGGAGAGAATGTGGTATGATGTTTAAAGAATGCTGAAAAATGATTGGCTTCTTCAAAGTCAAGCTCGTAGGCAATTTCTTTAATGCTGATATCAGTTTGTAACATAGTCTTGGCAGAGTTAATTAATTCGTGACGAATCAATTGACCAATGGTAATATTTAGCTTGTCTTTTACTTTTTTGGATAAAGTTTTGATCGGCACATTCATTTTATCCGCATAAAAATCTAACGATCTCTGTTCTTTATGATGCAATTCTAATAAATAATATAGATCAGCTAAGAACGTATCAGTGGATTCATAATCTACGGATTCTCTGAACTGATATGGAGATACACCCGCCATTTTGCTAAACACTCTATTAAAGTATGCAGGATCTTTGAATCCGTATTCGTAAGCAATTTCTTTGATGCTCTTATCCGTAAATGCCACTTCTTTTTTGCTTTCTAAGAATCTCTTGTATGCCATCATTGATTTTATAGAAAATCCTACTTTACTCTTAAATAATGCTTGAGCATTGTGACCTTGACTTCCAATAATTTTTGAAAGCTTATCATTGGATAAATGATTTTTGTATTGCTTATCAATAATGTCTTTTACATCGAATATCAGATGGTATTCTTCTTGATTCGCATGAAAAGGATTTTGCCAATACCATTGCTTGGAAGAGATGTCAATGATGTCACTTGCTTGATCAGAAAAAACGGAGCTTTTAAGATACTTTTGACATGTTTCACATTCGCTAAAGTTAATATAACCAAGGGCTACTAGATGTTTGAATAGTACTCTGACTTCTTTATTGCGAAAGATATTTTTATCCTCAAACTCAATTTTTCTTACTTCGAAATTTTCAGAAAGGAATTTTATATACTGTCCTTTTTCTAAAAATATAAGCTTGTCTTTCCAGTCATGGTAGCTTTTAAAATCTACTTCTATACCACCACTACCTTTTAGTATATGATACATTACATACTTATCTATTAAGTATACTTTATTGAGATCAGGATTAAATTTGTGAACCATACTACTTGCACTATATGTAGTTGATTACTTTCAAATACATTAATTAGCCAAGTGTAAAGGTATAAGTTGAGAATGCAATTATTCCTGTGGGCTTGGTAGAGTGTCTTTGAAAAGACAGTTTCGGAATTGCATATTTGATTCGCTTTTAAACATAAAAAAGACCCAGAATTCAAAATGGATTCTTGGGTCTTTCTAGTTTAATTGGGTGGCAGGGTTTATTCAATAATTAACCTTTTCATATAGTATCCATTTGTTCTATTAAATCTTATTAAATACATACCAGCTCTATATTGGGAAACATTAAACGTTTTTTCTCTATTTGTAGATGAGTGATCCCAATTATGCTCATCTATAAGTTGTCCATTTATATTATATATCGATACAGATACAATATCAGAATGCACTTCTTCAATTTGAATATTCACAAACTCAGATGCAGGAGAAGGGTAGACATTAATTTTTTCTGATAGTACATTGTCTACTACCGAAACACTATTGCCAATCGTAAAGTCGTAAGTGATGCTACATGCTAATCCATCAATGACGGTTACAGTATGATCACCTTCTTCTAAGCCTGTGGCAGTATTGCCAGTATCACCATTATCCCAAAGAATATTAAAAGGTGCAGTTCCTCCTGAGATTTCTATTGTTGCCGAACCTAACATTGTATCGTCTACGTCTTCAGTAGTGATGTCAGAAGTATAACTTATATCAAATTCTAACTCTTGAGAACTCTCAACGTCACAACCATTTTCTGGAAATACTTTAAAAGTATAAATTCCTGCATCCGCAACTTCTATTTCTAATTGATCAGAAGTAAATCCATTAGGTCCTTGCCACTCATAGGTTGCGTTGGTTGCATTAGTAGCTGCTATAAATGTGCGTGTGCGCCCTTCACAATCTACATCACCTTTACTCAGCGCTACAAATGGTTCACCGTTATCAAGCTCTACTGTAACTGATGCCGAAATTGAGCATCCATTATCGGTTGCCACCGTGAGTACATATGTACCTGGAACAGTCACCTCTGGATTGGCTTCACTAGAAATAAAACCATCAGGACCTTCCCAAGCTAATTGTGCATTCGGTGTAGCTGAAGATCCTTGCAATATTACTGATGTATTGTCGCAGGTAATGGATCCACCCACTGCATTAATTTCAGGTAAGTCATTATCACCTTCAACCGTTACTGTTTCCGATGCCGTACAGCCATTTTCTGTACTTACGATTACTGTATATTCTCCGAGTTCCGTGACAGATGGATTTTGTGAAGATGATACAAAATCACCGGGACCTGACCATGAGTAACTAATGTTTGGAGTAGTCGAATTACTCATTAATTGGACTACAGTTTGTGTACATCCAATAGTGCCTCCTTCTGCAGTTACATTAGGCAAACTAAATGATCCACTTACAGTTATCGAAGCAGACCCGGAGCATCCATTAGTGGGAGTTACTTCTAATGTATAAGTGCCTTCCTCATTCACAGTAGGATTTTCTTCGGTAGATGTAAATCCATTTGGTCCAGACCATAAATAAGCTCCGTCTGTGGTATTGGTAGTAGATTCCAAAGTGACGGTTGCTTGATCACAATTGATGGAAGCGATATCGATAGTCACTTGGCTGCTGGCAGTGTCTTGTATCACAGTTGTATTTTGAGTAGCAGAACATCCATTAGTTGCGGTAACTACTAATACATATGTGCCTGGAGTAGATACTTCTGGATTCTGAAGGTCCGATGAATAGCCAGCTGGACCAGACCAGTTATAAGTGGCTGATGCATTATCAGAAGATCCCATAAGTACTACTGAACTACTATTACAATTGATCACACCACCTGTTGCCATCGCAGTTGGTATATCTTCGTCTGCTGTTACTATTGCATCTGCTGAGCTTGTACATCCATTCTGAGAAGAGACCGTTAGTGTGTACGTACCTACTTCTGTTACTGATGGATTTTGCAGATTAGAGGTAAAGCCATTAGGGCCTGTCCATGCGTAATTTACATTAGCAGTTGTTGAATTTCCTGTGATTTGTATCTGTGTCGATGAGCAACTTATCGTTCCGCCCATTACAGTTATGTTAGGTTCTTCAAAATCACCTACCACCATTACAGAAGTAGTCGAACTACATCCATTATCAGCACTAACTGTAAGTGTGTAAGTTCCTACTTCAGTCACCGTCGGTTCTGCTATGTCTGAGGTGAAGCCATTAGGTCCTGTCCATTCAAAATCCGATACATCATCTGAGTGATCAGTCATAATTACTACTGAATTAATCAAACAATTTAAACCAGCAGCACTTGCACTGGCTGTAGGTGCTTGCGTGTCATCAATTATTTCTGTGGATGCATTACCGATACAACCATTAGTAGCTAGTACACTTACCGTATACGTTCCTGGTAATGTTGCTATTGGATTTTGTTCAATGGAGCTAAATCCACTAGGACCTGTCCAACTATAAGTGACGCCCGCATCAGGAGAGTCTGCCATTAATGTTACTTCAGAATCGTCACAAGATATCGACCCACCTTCTGCAGTGGCTCCAGGTACATTTGTGTTGGATGTTACTTCTGCCTCATCTGTTCCTACACAACCATTATTATCTGTTACAGAAAGTTCATAGGTTCCCATTTCAGTGACTAGCGGAGATTGTTCATTAGAAGTATATCCTCCAGGTCCTGTCCATGCATATGTGACACCAGTACTAGTGGAGCTTCCATTAATCTGTACCGCATTACCGTCACAATTGAGCTCGCCACCAGTCGCAGTTGCTTCTGGTGCATTACCAAATGTTACCGTGACTTCATCGCTATTACAACAGCCATTAGAAGTAGTCACCGTCACTTGATATGTACCTGAATTGTTTACAACAATATCTTGTGTAGTTTCACCTGTCGACCATTCAAAAGTAGCACCAGTGATGTCTGGACCATTTACTGTGGTAAACGCTTCATCACAAACTGCATAGTCTACACCAAGATCAAATTCGAAATCATTCATTACAGTCACTGTCCAAGTGGCATCATCCACGTTGCCGCAGCCGTCATCTACAGAGAATGAAAAGGTATGAATCTCTGCTGGAGTATCTATAGTACAATCACCTAATGTGATAGAGCTGGCTAGAGTTATATCTGCGGAGATATCCCCAGCGCATTGATCACTTGCAGTCGCGACTGGAATATCAGGAAATTCTTCTTCACAAAATATCGTCACATCCGCTGGGAGAGTAGAAATTGTGGGTGCTTCATTATCTTCCATTATAATGATTAAAGTATAGTCGACAGATATATTTCCATCACTGTCTTCTGCTTGAAAAGTATGTACTTCTTCGAAAGAAGATCCACAAGTAGTAGCGGATGATATAGTGGTTGGAGCAACTGAATGTGTCACACAATTGTCTGTAGCACTAGGTATATTAGCATTGAATATATCAAGGGCATTATCCACACCACATACACCAAAAATCGTGTGGGTCGCATCTAAATCATCCCATACAGGAGCTTCATTGTCAATTACTTCTACCTCAATTACACAAGTAGTAATCTGGCCCTGTGCGTCTACCGCTGTGTAGGTATAGGTGTTGATGCCTTTGGGCAAAATTAATGTTTCCTCCAAGCCACTGACAGCATTAGCTTCATTGTAGACTGTTGTTCCATCCGCATTGATCAAAGTAAGAGTATAAGACTCCAATTCACAATCATCGCTCGCTACTGGATCTGTCATGCTCACCGATCCTGTACATAATCCAGGATCCGTAGAAACGGTAAATCCCGCTGTACATGTAATGACTGGTGCATCCATTCCTATCTCGGATTGAGAATTACATCCAGTAGCATTATTAGCGATGTTCACCATTCCGCTTAAGGGAATGATCGGTAGGAAGACACAGCAGTCTTCTAACATTGAGTTTGAAGTTACTGATAGAGAATTAGATATAGAAACTAGTGATCCTAGTCCATTGAACTCGGTCAAAACAGCATTTCCAAAGATGACTAAATCATCGCCAATCGTTTGAAGGTTGTTTAATCCAGTATACGATTCTAATGCATCATTTGACCAAAACTTAAAATCATCAGCTACAGAGGTAAGTGAAGGAAACCCAGTCACAGTGGACAAAGATGAATTAAAAGCAATATCAACTCTTTCAGCAACTGATGTTAAGCTATTGAATCCGGCTATGGTTACCAATGCATTATTTATGGTTATCGATAATTCTCCTCCAATAGTAGATAATTGATCTAATGCATCAAGAGTAACTAATTGTGAATTGTTGCTTATTCTTACGTCAGAGTTAACAGTAGTTAGTTGATCAAATCCAGATATATCTATTAAATTATCATTATATCGAATTGATACTTGTTCAGATACATTTATAAGATTCGGAAATCCAGAGATAGAAGCTAAATTGTCGGCTTCCAAAATCCACAAGTGGCCATTGCAGCTTTCCAGCGATGAAAATTCTGGGATAGTACCCAAATTATTATTTTTATCAAATCGAATTCCATTTCCGGCAGTTACCAATTGATTGAAAGTATTGACAGTTGTAAGTGCAGCATTATTATAGAAACTGATCCATCCTCCAGTACTTTGTAGATCTGTGAGTCCTGTAAAGCTTACTAAGTTATCGTTACGTGCTACGTCAAGCAACCCTCCTATGGTTTGGACCGAATTAAGAACAGTAAAATCAGTCAAAGCATCATTATCATCTAATCTAAATTGACCTCCTATTTCCGTAAGACTCTCAAAAGTGTTGAAGGTTGTTAATGAGGGATTATTTCTAATGTAAAAGTTATTTCCTATAGTAGTAAGGTTTGGATAGTGATCAAGTACTGTGATCGATCCATTATTTTCATATATTAGGTCACCACCAATACTTAGCAATCCTAATGTGAAATAGATATTGAGTGCTCCGTTATTGACGATTCTATAGTTTCCACCAATTTCTAAAATTCCATCTAATCCCTGCAATGTGGTAAGGCTATTACAATTTTGTACTATTACATTTCCACTCACCGTAGAATTGTTTCCTGCTTGCATTCCATTTACCCATATCGGATCCAGATCTACAATATCATCTACACCATCATTATCATCTTCTATGATGAGATCCCCAATTACCGAAGTACATGTGAAATTATTCACTTCTGTTTGGGTCGTAAGGGTAGTCGTAGAGCAAACTTGAGCGCTAAGCCAAGCTGGTAAAAGCAGTATTAAACTTACTTTAAGAAGGTTATGTATTTTTTTATACATGTCAGTCAGGGTTAATAGTGATTAATTAACCCCAAAGGTATATCCAATATTCATGTCCAGTTATCACATGAACATGTGGTTTTATAATTATGTTCGAATTGGTTCTTATACACTTTATATGAATGGAATGCTTATTTCTTATTAAAACAAGTCAATGCTTAAAGCATCAATAGCATTATAGTAAAATGAAAATGTATCTAGACGATAGTAAGAAGCGTCACCGTATTTTTTTTCGAAGAGCTACAAGAATAATTACCTTCGATTTCCCTTAGTAATTTCATTCATCATACCCTTAAAAATAAATCCATGAAATGGGAGGACAGAATACCAATATAGTCTTCCTAAGATACCTTGAGGTCTAAAGGTGGCAGTCTGGACTAAAGTATTTCCTTTCATATGAAAATCTAGCCAAGCCTCTCCAGGTAGTTTCATTTCAGCAAATAATAGTAATCTTCCTTCCTCTTTATTAGCATAAAGTACGCGCCAAAAATCCAACGCATCTCCTGAATCTAATGAGGTTGCATTTGTCCGCCCTCTGCGTAATCCGACGCCACCAAATAACTTGTCAATATAGCCTCTGAGTTTCCATAATGCGTTAGCATAATACCATCCATTAGTGCCTCCTATGCTCCAAACTTTATTTACTGCCGAATCTATTGATATCACATCTCTTTCAGTAATATCTTTAAAACAACCAAAAGTGGGAACATCGATAAAATCAGAAGTATTAAATTTTTTGACACCACTCACTTGCGAATCTTTCCAACTAGAAACAATCTGATTGCTATCAATCTTAGTGAATGCTCTTTCTAATGCTTTGGAATATTTTTCTGGTTGGATGTCAAGGAGATCATTTATTTTCTTATTTCTACATACGACTTCTATTTTCATACTTTCGACAAGAGATGATGCTAGATTATAAGACGTAGATGTTACAAAATATAACCAATACGAAGAAAGTTTAGGCGTCATCACAGGCACAGTATGTATGGTGCGCTTAAGACCTCGGAAGCCAGCAAAGTCAAGCAGCATCTCTTTATATGTCAATATATCAGGACCTCCAATATCAAAATTTTGATCGTATACTTCCTTGTTGAATAAAGACTTTTCTAAGAATAATAATACATCTCTAATACCAATAGGCTGACATTTGGTATTCAACCATTTGGGAGCGATCATATATGGTAGCTTTTCAACTAAGTCTCTGATAATTTCGAAAGAAGCACTTCCAGAACCTATGATAATACCAGCTCTTAAAGCTGTAAAATTAAACGAGGCATTCGCTAAAATGTCTTCAACATTTTTTCTAGATTTTAAGTGCTTTGATAAGCCATCTTCATTGACAATTCCACTGAGGTAAATGACATGATTAACGCAAGATCCAATAATGGATTTTTTAAAATTTAATGCTGATCTTTCTTCTAATTCCGTATATTCATTAGAGGTAGACATTGAATGAATTAGATAATATGCAGCATCTATATCCTTGGGGATATTTTTGAGAGTTTCCTCTTCTAAAAAATCAACTTGAACTATATCTATAAATTCTCTAAGAGATTCTGGAGGACTAAATCTATTAACATCTCTAACACAACATACGACGTGATGGCCATTGTTTACCAATACGGGTAGCAACCTCTTTCCAATATATCCAGTTGCTCCTGTAAGTAGTATTTTCATTCTGCGATTTCGAGACTTTCTTTATATAGTCATATTCCAAACAATAAAATCGAAGGAATGTTTGAAATTCTGCTCGTTGCAAAATATTTAATAATCATTATCTCACTTTAGATGCATGGGATATGAATTAAATTCTTTGCAGAGTAAATCGAATCTATTTACACTTCGTGGATACTGTTTTATCTCGTTTTCAAAATCGTCTCAGATATGTTCCCATTTTCTGTAATTAATTGTATTACGTACGTGCCTCCATTCCACTCAGAAGTGGATATGATATTCTGATTAGAGACTTGTTTGGATTGGTAAACGACCTTTCCCAGTAAATCAATTATTCTTATATCAGTAATGCTTTCTTCGCTATCGATGTGAAGAATATTTTGAATTGGATTTGGATAAATTTTTGCATTAATATCATCCAAAGTCAAATTCTTTTCTGCATTTACATTTCGTATTTCAAAATCAGTAATGACAGGTAAGTGATCTGATCCACTTCTAGAATCATTTCTATTTAATCCGAGTGCATTTAAATCATTATCGGACATGCCATTTGTATTAAGACAAAAAGTATTGGTAAGATCTAGAATATGATCGGAATAGATCGTGTAGTCTAGTCTCCCAGGAAAAAAACTACTATTAGGATTGATCCAAGTGACTGCTTGTGGTAAACCATTGGCAAATGGCAATGCAGCTGTTAATGGTGTATTATCCCAATCTGGATTGGCATCTGGACCGTAGGCATTATTATTTACTATTTCTCCTGCTAATAAAGTCTCTCTTTGCCTCTTATTGCCATACAGATTCATATCTCCTGTAATAATAATTGGAGCATCAGTTGCTAATTGAAATTCATTGAGACCTAATTTAGCATCTCTTATAAATGCAGCAATCTTATCGACTTCAGCTTGTCTTGATTCGTCATTACTACCTGCTGGAAGATGCGCTACTATGATTAACATATCCTTGCCTTCGTAGTCAAGCAAGTACGCACCATTGCCATCTATATTCGTGTGGTCTTTGATAGGGTATTTACTGATGACGTGAGTGTCTGCACCTTCAGATGCGTGATCCCAATTAGTATGTCCTGTCTGTATTTCAATGACATCGGCAATCGCTCCGGAATTGTAATCATAAATTTCTACAAAAGTATATATATCTGCATCCATAGATTTTATAATCCTTCGCTGCTGTGCAGATTGTCCAGATTCGAATAGACCATCAAACAATGAATTATAAGTCATCATTCTGAATCCATCACCTACTTTATCAAAACTGGATTCGGGTAAGTTGACATTTACAGAGTTGTCAAGGGTATATTGCTTATCAGATAGACTATTTGGAATAATATCTCCACCGGATCGATCATCTCTCACCGCTACAGAGATAGTACCATCTATAAACTGACTATTGCCATTCACTGCATAATTCCTAGAAATTGCAAATTCAAATATTTTAGAACTTAATGAGGGTAATACAGTCAATCCAATATCTTCATGAAAGGCCAGATTGCTTGAATTTCCGCTCCTTACAAATCCTGTTCTATCACCAAATTCAAAACCTATTTCTGCGCCAATACCCGCTTGCGACTGACCAGTGGAAGGATTGTTGTCCGTATCTATATAGATATTGATTCGATTATTTTCTTGTAGTAGAATCTCATCTCGTAGCTCTAACCTAAAATAAAGAAAGTCTTCATCATTAGTTACTTGGAAAGAAACGAAATCATCACCGAAATTACTGCCATCACCAATAGGATCGTTGTATAATGTGACACCAGTCCAATCATCATAACTTTCATCTAAGAGTATTTGACTATATGTGGAAATAGACAAAACAGATAAAAGACATAATATGCTATACTTCTTAATCATGTTACAAAATTACATTATACTACATGGAAAATGTGACTAGATGGTGAGAGATTGAGTTCTGTGGAAGACTTACTTGTGATATATCTAAGATTCCATTGTGTCTTACACTAACAAAAACAGTAGGCAATTCAACAAAACCAAATGAGGCTGTGCCTGAAGTATCAGTGGCCATTAAGCGTATTCCTTCCTCAAATCCCATAGCTTCATCTTCATATTCATAGATGTTAACAATCTTTCCCCTAAGAGGTTGACATATTTGCTCATTACATAATTCTACGGTTACATTTAGTCTTGCATTGCGAGAGGAGACTGGTATCTCTTCATCCGAAAGTCCAGCCTTACCGCATCCCAAGATGATAAGGCTACCAAGAAATAGAGTGAGGCTCAAAATTCGATTCATCCTGTTAAGATAACTCGAATACAAGAAATGAGCACAATGAACCCTTTCTTATGTCCGCAGTGTTAATTTTAAAGTTTCCATCATTGACTTGAAAACCTCGCTGGTATCTACCATAATTTTCAATTGATATGGCTCTGGAAGAGTAATGCTGCTAGCATGTAACATCATCGTCATCATATTCCATTTCTCTTTAAATAAACGATTTTGTTTATTACAACCATGTGGCCTATCACCAATAATTGGATGCCTAATATGTGCCATATGCTTTCTAAGTTGATGGTATCTACCTGTTCTGGGTCGTAAATTTACTAGTGAGTATCTCTGTGTTTTATATTTACCTAAGGGGACATTCAATTCACTTCTATCTATTGTGGACAAATCAGTGATTGCTTCTTGACTTTTGCCACGTTCGTTAGTCAAGGCATAGTCTATATGTAATGCATCTTCGGTCCAGCCACGCACAATCGCATAATATTCTTTGGTGACGGATTTCTCCTGAAAGCAATGATTGATTTGAACTTGAGCATCTTTATTCTTGGCAAATAATAAAACACCAGCGGTTTTGCGATCTAGTCGATGACAGGGATAGACGTATTGACCGATCTGATCTCTGAGTAATTGAATCGCAAATTCACTAACATCTGCAGCCATTGGGCTGCGATGTACAAGTAATCCATGAGGCTTGTTGATGGCGATGAGATTTTCATCTTGATAAAGAATTTCAAGTATCACTTCCTTAAATCTTTTTTGATTCGATTGACTAAATAGATATCTTTTAAGCCTATCTTCTGGAATAAAGGCGAATTGCCCAAGCCACGCATTAGTTTAAATATTGTCTAATAGGATCTAACATTTTCTCAATAGGAAGCCCTTTTCCAATATTCTCCTTTGCGATCTCTACCAATTTATCTAACATTTTTTCACGAAAACCTAGCTTAAGGCCGAAATGATGTATCAAGTCTACTTCTTCTTTATCTACTTTGTGATCTGCTTTAATCAGATAGAGCATGTAGTATAATATTTTCAACCTCTGATTTTCGTCTATGGGAACAGCTACCATTGGTTCATCAGTGATAAGCTCGTCATCTATCTCATCTGATGAGAGACCATAATAGTCACCAACTTTTCGAATGAGATCTAGTTCACTGTGGGTCAAAGCTCCATCTGCTACAGATAGACTTCTCAATACTCTGATAATCTGTACGGATTGTTCCTTTCTATTCATTTCTTCCCACTTCATATACTATCTTTTGTTAATGTCTTGTATTTCAACGACAATATAGACTATTAAGCTAAATATCAGTATTCTAAAAAGGTGCTATATTGCTTTATAATTATTCCTAAATATGATAAGAACGAGAATTAGATCTATAGCGCATTATGTACCGGAGCAGGTAGTCACGAATAATGATCTGACAAAATATATGGATACTTCGGACGAATGGATCCGTGAGCGCACAGGGATAGAAGAAAGAAGATATGCTCATAAGCATGAAGAAACGACGACGTCAATGGCAGCTAGAGCATCAGAGATAGCCATCGAAAGAGCCGGAATAACTAAGGAAGATATAGATTTTATCATTTTCGCAACTTTAAGTCCAGATTACTACTTCCCAGGATGTGGAGTTTTGTTACAAAGAGAGTTAGGAATTACACAAACTGAAATCGGTGCTTTGGATATTCGAAACCAATGCTCAGGATTTGTATATGGCCTTTCTGTGGCTGACAAATTTATCAAAACAGGCACCTATAAAAACATACTTTTAGTGGGCTCAGAAAAGCATTCTATGGGTTTGGACTTTAGGACTGAAGGTAGGGGAGTGACGGTGATTTTTGGAGATGGAGCAGGGGCTTGTGTTTTACAGCCTACAGAAGAAGAAGGCAGAGGTGTATTATCTACGCATTTGCATTCGGATGGTACGCACGCCGAAGAGTTAGCTATGATTAATCCAGGTTCACACGGCGGTTATCATAATGCGGATGTCGATTATGGATATCCAGACCCACAGGTTCCAGGAGAAATTTTTGTTACACCTAAAATGATGAAAGATTATATGTTGGCGCCTAACATGACGGGTCAACTGGTATTTAAAACGGCGGTGACTAAATTTCCAGAAGTCATCCAAGAAGGATTAAATGAGACTGGACTCAACTCTACGGATATAGATTTGTTAATACCACATCAAGCGAATCTTAGAATTAGCGCATTCGTGCAAAAGAGATTAGGATTACGCGATGACCAAGTATTTAATAATATTCAGAAGTATGGCAATACTACTGCAGCTTCGATTCCAATAGCTATGTCAGAGGCATTTGAGCAAGGGAAAATTAAAGATGGTGATTTGATTTGTCTAGCGGCTTTTGGAAGCGGTTTTACTTGGGGATCTGTACTGCTAAGATGGTGATAGGTAGTTGGCAATTAGCAGTTCTTTGTAATCTGCTTGTAGCTCGTAATGGCTAATGATGATTAATACAATAAAACATAAATATGAAATTAGATATACTAGCTTTTGGAGCTCATCCAGATGATGTAGAGTTGGCGTGTTGTGGTACTTTGATGAAGCACATAGATGCTGGGTTTAAAGTAGGGATCATAGATTTGACTCAAGGTGAATTAGGAAGTCGAGGAAGTGCAGAATTAAGATTGATAGAAGCGGAAAATTCTCGAAAAATCATGGGTGCCGAAATACGTGAAAATTTAGGTATGGCTGATGGATTTTTTACACATAGTAAAGAAAATTTAATTGCCGTAGCGAGAATGATTCGCAAATACCAACCCGAAATAGTATTAGCAAATTCTTTAGAAGATAGACATCCAGATCATGGTAAAGGTGCTAGATTAGTTTCCGATGCATGTTTTCATTCTGGATTGATTAAAATCGATATTGATGGTTTGCAACCTTGGAGACCAAGAGCAGTATATCATTATACGCAAGATAAAAATATTAAAGCCGATTTTATAGTTGACATTACACCATATATGAGTAAGAAGTTAGAATGTATTCAAGCGTTCAGCTCACAATTTTTTACAGGGACAGATGAAGATGATGAAGGCCCTAAAACGCCTATTTCATCAAAGAACTTTTTTGATTATGTCAAGGCAAAAGATCGGACGAATGCTAGAGCAATTCAAGTGGAGTATGCCGAAGCTTTTAACGTGGGAAGAACGCCAGGAGTAAAAAATCTTTTTGACTTTTTGTAGTCTTGGTAGAGCCTTAATTCTACTTTATGAGTATTCTTTTTTGCCAGAGTAGAAGTATAATTGCGGATATTCGGAAATAGATTTAAAATTCAATGTTAATTTTTCTTTTTAGAAATTGAATGAAAAAGGTTTACACGAGGTGGCAGCAGAGGAATGGACGTCGTCGTGGGCTGCGGGAGCGGCTATGCGTGCTGCATTGCGGCGTCCTAGCGTTTTTGGTTTCGTTTTTGGGCAATGCAAAAAGGAAAACCCGCGGTAGCGAAGTACACTTGAAATTCTATTTAGCAATTAATTTAAAAGAGTGTTACCTCGCTTTTCAGAATAATTAATAGAAAACGAGGTCAATTTCTTCCTTACTTCTGAAAAGACATTTCATTGCCACAAAATTTCATTTTAATTTAAGTCACTTTTGATCAAAATGTAAGCGTTATTGTATTAGATGATTCAGTTAAATAAATTATTAATCTGTCCTTGAATTCAGTTTGAAAAATCATTCTTGCTTCTGAATATCCCTATTTAATAACAAACGATATAGCCTTGAATTTCCTTGATAAAGGCTACGAATAATTAATGTTATGCATCTTGGATGTCAAGAAAATATGGTTTGCTTCGTTTCTTTTGTGGAAGCCAAAGACATAAACGCAAAGCAGCTGACAAGGCGAAATAAAGACAAGCACTCAAAATGCAAGAAAATCATGCTAATTTCCCAGCAATAAAAGCCGTCGTCCAAGCCGCTTGAAAATTATACCCACCAGTAATGCCGTCAATGTCCATTACCTCTCCTGCAAAGTACATATTAGGTACATGGCGACTTTGCATAGTATTCATATCAATGCTTTCTAAGCTCACACCACCACAAGTCACAAACTCCTCTTTAAAAGTAGTTTTACCTTTTACTTGATAGCTGTCATTGGTAAGGTGAGTCACTAGTTTATTGATTTGTTTTTTACCGATTTCTCCCCAAGGTTTCTCTAAGTCTATGTCACATTTCTGAAGGATGTAGTCCCAAAGTCTTGTAGGTAATTCAAAGGGCTTAATATTCGAAATGTATTTTTTCGGATGATCTTTTTTGATACTTCGAAGTATCTCGGCCACCTCTTCATTATTGCTTATACTAATCCAATTCACTTGAGCAATAAAAGAATATTGACGTTCACTTAATGATCTTGCACCATGGGCAGATAGTTTGAGGATGGCTGGTCCACTCATTCCCCAATGTGTAATCAATAAGGGCCCGGAAGATTTTAATTTTGTGCCTTGTATATTGACAGTGGCATTGCTTGCCACCACGCCCATAAGATCTGTAATGGACTCTTGTGGCATGTTGAAAGTAAAAAGAGAAGGTACTGGATTCTCTATTTTGTGACCTATATTTTCTAACCAATATAAGCCACTTTTCTTTGGTGAACCTCCACTAGCTACAATGACTTTGTCGTAGATGATTTCTTCGCCATTGATGGTTAAGATAACTTTATCTTGATCAGGTTGTATTTCTGTGACACCCGATTTCTCTTTTACAATTATTTCTTTTTGATGAACTTCATTCAACAAACAATCAATGATGGATTGAGAATTGTCTGATGTAGGAAAAACTCTATTGTCCGGTTCCGTTTTTAGAGGTACTCCTCTAGATTCAAACCAATTCCAAGTATCTTTATTGTCAAATATTTTAAATGCTTTTTTTAATTTTTTGCTTCCTCTAGGGTAGCCTTCGGAAAGTACTTTTATATTTTGACAGCCGTTAGTAACATTGCATCGGCCACCACCAGAAATTTTCACTTTACTTAGAAATTTATTGGTTTTTTCTAGTAAATGTACTTCGGCATTTTGATGATGTTCTTTAACGGATATGGCTGAAAAGAAGCCAGCTGCTCCACCTCCTATTACGGCTACTTTCATTAGGTTAAATATTATTTTCCTCCAGGTCTACTCGGCCTAACTTCAATTTTACTAGGTAATGTTCTTGGGTTCATTTTCAAAATGTCCATCGTCAATTCGGCAATATCTTGAGGTTGTATTTTCCAATTATCAGCATCATTAGGTGTATGTCCATTGAAGTATGTAGATACCGAACCTGGCATTATTGTACTTACTTTGACTCCATATTGTCTAAGGTCTAGCATGATGGCTTGTGTAAATCCAACTAATCCAAATTTACTTGCATTATAGGCAGAGCCCTTAGCAAAGAAATTGGTTCCTGCTAAAGAAGCAATAGTGATGATATAACCTTCTGATTTTTTTATTGGTTCTACAGCTGCCTTGACGGAATTAAAAACGCCAGTCAAGTTAATATCAATGATGTCATTCCATTGTTCGTGTGTCATCTCATCGATAGGAGAGAAGTGTCCTACGCCAGCATTAGCTATTAGTATATCAAGGTTGCCGAATTCAGCGATCAATTGACTTACGGCGTTTTGCTGAGCTGAGTAGTCTCTCACATCTGCAGCAAAAGACATAATCCTATTACCATACTTAGCTTTAAGCTCATCTGTAACTGAGTTAAGGCTATTCATTGATCTACCGGTAATACCCACATTCATGCCTGCATCTAGCATATACTCTGCCACAGCTCTTCCTATTCCTTTTGACCCTCCTGTTATTAAAGCAGTCTTTCCTTGTAATTTCATATATCTTGGTTGTTAAACTATAATTGAATACAACAGCATGATGTGTTATATCGGATAGTTTAATAAATATATGAGATTTATGTTCAACCGAAAATTAAATTCTTCGCAGATTCCAAATCTGAGTGATAACTCTTCCAAAATTGAGAAGTTTTCCACCGCTTCTCACTCCTATACATTTGATTTTTGTTTTTAAAATATTCATGAACTATGGTATCATTGACAGTATTATAAATTTCAAACGCATTAGCTTTTTGTTGCAGTGAGTCGACGATAGCTTGAGATGCCGTTTTGGTGGTGTAAATGGCGTTAGTAATTCCATGTGACGACAGTGGATCGTATGCCATAGCTGCATCACCAATAGCGATCCAAAAGTCTTTAGCTGTAGTTTCGGATCTACTAGAATTAGCCAAGCCACCTTTTACCTTACTTTGAGGTTTACTTGGCAAAAAGTATTTTAAATAATGGGTGTGCTGTAAAATTTTCTTCCAGTTTGTAAAATTTGAGAGCTGTGGATGAATGATTGAGGTTGGATTCGTAAATATGGTCATCACCTGTAATTCTGAATTGAGGCCTGAGATTATTCCCCATCCATGTTCAAAAGCTTCAGTTATTACATCATGAACTAAGTTTTTATGTTTGATACGTGGTATATGGCAAGTGAATGAATTGAGACTATCTAAGTCTATGGTTGTGACTCCAATTTTCTTAAGAACTGCTCTATTTCTTCCGGTAGCATCAACGATTATTTTGCCTTCAATCCGATGGGTCGAATTATGTAAGAAGGATTCTACTATGATCTTTTTATCAGTAGATCTACTTAAGTTGAAGCGAGTGTTAGGAATAATATATTTTTCAAGCTCTTTTCTAAAATGATCGATTATGGCTGACTTATTAATCTTTAGTCCATACTTGTAAGGGTTGTGCCTGTAGAAATGATTGGTTTGTAATTCATTAGATCCCCATAGTGCATGGTAGCCATATGTTTTTTTATGAGCAGTACGCTCGAAGATTTTAAGTAAATCTAGGGACTCCAATAAGGGAAGTGCTGCTGGCGGAACAGTTTCCGCCAGAGCAATGGGCCTTCTTTTTTGAATGCGATCTAAAACAATAAATTTAATTCCTGATTTTAGTAATAAATGGGCCAAAGTGAATCCGGCAATTCCACTTCCAACTATAATCACATCAGTATTGATCATTAATATATTTTTCTATTTATTTCCACTAAAAGCAACATATACGATATCAGGAATGCCTTCTACATTTATGTCTAGCTTTCTTCCAGTCACCACTCCTATATCTTTCCACTTATACACCATATTGATGAGTCCATTAAGATAGCCGCCTTCAGCATGATAGCCTATAAATCCAGTATCTGTAGTATGAAGCCAGGCTAACCTTGATGCGTATATACTTCTTTTTGTATCATCCAAAATGTTAGGATCTAATAGTTTGTTATATGCATCTTCTGGCAACACTTGCACCGGTAGATTGGCAGCCCACCAGGATGGAATAGGATATTGTTTTTCGACAAATACTGCTTGACAACTTCCGGCGTCTGATTGCCATGGTATACCCATCCACTTTGTCAAATCTCCAGGAGTAATTTTCCAGATCCAATGATCCGCACCTTCTTTCATTGATGAGGCAATATCAGTTGATTGCATTTGGAATCCAAAATCATTGAAGTATATATCTTCCTTTTCTTTTGGACTAGCTGTATTTAATCTGATTTCTCTCAGTCCGTAGAAGCCGTATTTTGAATTATTACTTTCTGCCAGCCATTTATAAACCATTTTATTTTCAGCGTAGATAATATTGTGTCTCATAGGCCAAGTAAGTTCTACTCCAGGATGAAATCCACCGCCATACAATGTTTCTAAGACAGCTCTTGTCATTAGTAAAGGCTTTTTGGTTTCATCTGCTTCGGCTTTTGCAATAGTTTTTTGATAATGCTCACCCATTTGATCCATAGTTTCGAAATCGAAATGTGTTGGCGTATAGAACTTTCCATTCTTCCATTGTTCTAGGGCGGTGTAAATCATCGGTGGAATAGCAAACCATTGAGCAGGACTTCCAGGATAATCAATTCCATCTCCAGGATAATATGGAAGCTTTAATTCTTCTTTGCCACTTCCTCGATTCGAGATATTGGTCATATCCTTACTTGGAATTATAGGCTCATTATTATAGTCATATTTGGGATTCCTAAACATATCGAAGATCATTTCACGAATCTTATTTCCTTCCTCGATTTGTTCAGGCGTATTACCTTTGCTGTAGATATATTTGAATTTTTTCTCTTGTGATAATTTGTCAATAGTTTCCTTAAAAGAGGGAGCAAGGAAATCACCCAAATTGACCCATTGCATTCTATAAAGTCTATACATCATAGGAAAAACTAGACTCAATTCTGGTTCGTATTGCTCATTAGCGGCACCACATACTAAGTCAAACATAGTGGATATAGGCTGGATCTGTGGAGCATAATCAGGAGGAGCCGAAGCTACCCAAGCAGCAGAATTGGAATCGGTCAACTCGTAATTACTGCCATCTTTTTTAGACGTAATTTTTGCTGTTACTTTTCCATCACATATGTCATCATACCAATTGGAGTTATCTGCAAAATCAGTGTTGAGATCAGAGGGGTTGAGAGATGCTGATATTCCATCTGCAGGATAAAATATCAAAGTCCCTTCATCATACTCCGCTGTTCCTAGTTGTACTTTTTTGGCTGTAGTATTAAGACTTGCAGCAAGTTTACTGGTCTCACCGTTTTCAGTAAATGGAAATTGACCTTCTATGTTTTGTCTTTTGTTACTTTCGTTTACGGTAACTTCTTTAGGTCTATTTACTAATTCTTCGCGATAATCATATGCACCTTCTTCTCTTAATCCTTGGTTTAATACATTAGGGTTTCTTCTTTTTGCACCAACACCTGGAGCGATATGTTTCTCAACGAAATTAGGAGAAAGATTTTGGTTGTCAGCAATGACAGATAAATCAAGACTATTATTAAAGTCATACCAAAATGGTTTTTTATTTGCCACTTCTACAGACCAATCGATATCGTAATCATTAGGGTCGATTTGTTTAATTGGTTTGCCTTGATCGTCACACTCATAGATATAAAATCTTTGGGCCTGTTTTTTTAGTGCACCTTCTTCAGTTAAATAATTTTGATCGGTATCATAAAGATTTTTCCAAGGAACTTCAGGACTGAATATTACTTGATTTTTAGTTGCAGGGCCATTGCCCATTCTGGCAATTCCAATTGAAGGATAAATTCTAAATTTTGGTGTACTCATGGTTATTTTTGGTTTTAGATTAGACTTAAATTTAAGTTCTAAAGGCAACTCATTATAGAGTACTTTTACGGTATTGAAATAGGTGTATCTACCTTTAAAGTTCTATACTTTACCGATCCACTTCTTTACTAATTAGTGATTTGTCCTGTTTTTACTTACTTCTATCGAATAATAATATGAAGTCAATTACAGTTAAATTACTTTGCATCAGCAATCATTATTAACTATCATTATTTAGACTAATTGGAGTAGGAGGCTACTTCAAAAAAATATCTAACTTAAACAATAGCTATATCGGACAAGCTCTACAATTCTTCATTTTAGAAACAACAAGCTATGTCTAACCATTCATCACCTTCAAATGCCTTAAAATCCAGATCTTTTGGATTAAATTATCTATCTAGTTTTTTTCTATTCTGTTCTGGTGTCTATCCAGCATTGCTCAAACGTAGTCCTAGCGAGGTGCAAAAATATATTGGCGTTGGTGCGACTGTTTTCTTTACAGGCATATTGGCATTTGTATCTTCTAGCTATGCAATCTATACTGTTTTTGATTCTTATATAGCTTCTATTTTATTTGGTCTGATTTGGGGTGTAATGATTTTTAATCTTGATAGATATTTGGTGTCAAGTATGCGTAAGTCAGATAGTAGGATGAAAGACTTTTTAGCTGCTACACCACGTATTATGTTAGCGATTTTAATCGCTATGGTAATATCCAAACCTCTAGAGGTGAAACTTTTTGATACCGAGATTCAATCTGAATTGGTTTTGATGGAACAGGAGCGTTATAAAATTCAAGAAGATGTTGCGAAGTCTAGATATGAAAAGGATATTAATGCAGGCTTGAATAGAGTGAAATCATTAGAAGAAAAAATTACACAAGAAAAATCTAAGGTTGACGTCTTATTAGCTGGAGCCATTGCCGAAGCGGATGGGACAGGTGGTTCAGGGCTTCGAAATATGGGACCCATTTATAAGATGAAAAAAGCAGAGGCTGATGTCGCCCAATTAAACTTTAATATTCTTCAAGATTCCGTACAGGTAGAACTAGCAAAAGAGCTTGCCTTAATAGATGACCTAAGAAATGAATCTTCCGAAACATTGGCTGGTCTAGAAGAAACTGCCTTAACAGGACTGGCTTCGAGAATGAATGCTCTTGGCAGAATGGCGGATAAAAACAATACTATATTTTGGGCATCAATCTTTATCATGTTATTATTTATCGCAGTCGAATGTGCTCCAATACTAGTCAAGCTTATAACCAATAGAGGCCCTTATGATTATTTGTTAGCCAATCTAGAATCGAAGTATCAAAATAAATCTGAGAAAGAAATAGCGCTCTCTATACTCAATAAAAATGTAGAAGTTGCCTACGCTCAGAAAACTAAAGCAACCCAAAATGTTATACGCATAGAAGCTGAAAATGAAATATATAAAGCGGCAATAACAAATACTAAAACTCAAATCTTAAGTCAAAAACCAGTTTGGACTGATCTTAAAGATGGGCTTTGGAAAGGAGCGTTCCATCAAGCATAATGATGAGTCAAAGGAATAAAAAGTTTGTATCACACTTAAAAATAAAACCCTCAAGACAGTAACGGCTTGAGGGTTTTTTATGGTTTAATCATTATAGCATTGTATGCTCCAGGCTCATTAGTCGCTCTGAACTGAATACTAGAATTCATCTATCCCACAGTAATGCTAAATATTTGATCTCCCATTTCAATCGCATTAACGACATCTTGATCTTCATCAGATTTTACTTTTCCAAATACTGAATGATGACCATCCAGCCATGGAGTAGCGACATGCGTTATGAAAAATTGTGAGCCATTCGTTCCTGGTCCAGCGTTTGCCATAGATAATATACCTGGTGTATCATGTTTTAATTCCGGATGGAATTCATCTTCAAACTTATATCCAGGACCTCCTGATCCTAGACCCAATGGACAACCACCTTGAATCATAAAATCTTCGATGACTCTATGGAAAAATAGGTTGTCATAAAAACCTTTTTCTGCCAAAGTGACGAAGTTGGCAACTGTTTTTGGACATTTTTCCGCGAATAGGGTCAGGTTTATCTTTCCTTTGGTAGTGTCTATGATTGCGTTTATGTCGTTTTCATAACTCGCATTTTTGATGAGTTCTAATATCTCATTTGCATCAATATCTTGCATCTTTAAGCTTATTTTGTTGATAATTATTAGCTCACAAAAGTAGGTTTTGCCAGCTAAAATCTACAAACATCTATGCAGGATAATAGATTATTCTTGTCAAGAATTGGTTTGAAGGATACATATTGGTATTGTTTAAAACATACTATGCTGAGAATCAGTCATATATTTTGATTATTGAATAATGATTCCGTTATTCGCAGTAGTTTTGATTAACCACTTTCTTATGAACAAAATACTAGGCTTAAGTGTGATGCTTTTCATTGCACTGAATTGCTCATATGCGCAGTCTTGGACGCAAGTAAACGAACAAAATCTTTCCCTATCAGGAATTCAGGATTTCAAACCCACAAAATCAATTGTTGCACAAGTCTCGGACACAGATATTAAAGAAATTCTTTGGTCTGCACCGTACGAATACGAGTCAAGAACTATTGATAGTCCAGCCAGATTAAAGCTGATGATGGTAGATGGTAGCACAAAGAGCTTTGGTATAGTGCGATATGATATGCAAGAGCCTCTTTTAGCGGCTAAGTTCGATAATATAAGGACTTTTAAAGGGGTGTGTCTAAGTGATTCCAAAATAAGAGTGAGATTAGACTATACAGTACACGGTCTTCGAGCTTGGGTTAATAGCCCTGGTAATCACTCATATATAGAGCATTACAAAAGAGGAAATAAAGATTATAAGATTGTGTATGATCGAAAGGACTTCCCAAAACCTTATGAGTTTACTTGTAGTGTTACAGAGCAGAAAATTGAGAGGTCTAGAGGAAATGATATAGCTGAAACGCGTCAAGGTAATTGTGAATTTAATACCCTTCGTTTGGCTAATGCAACTACTGGAGAATATTCTAATTTTCATATTTCTGATCCAGGAATTCCGGATGAAGAAGAAGTACATTCAGCTGTCGTTACTGCTATAAATAGAGTAAATGAGGTATATGAGCAAGATTTTGGTGTAAGAAACGTATTGATTGACAATAATGAACTTATCTATTATTATGACGGAGGTACCGATCCATATACTAATAATAATGGCGGTGCTATGTTAAGTGAAAATCAAACTACCGTAGATAATGAAATAGGCAATGCTAATTATGATATTGGTCATGTCTTCAGTACTGGAGGTGGAGGTGTTGCATATTTATCTTCTGTTTGTAATAACTCCAATAAAGCAGGAGGTGTAACTGGTCAAGGTTCGCCAATCGGAGATCCTTTTTCGATAGATTATGTGGCTCATGAGATGGGACACCAAATGGGTGCTAATCACACGCAAAACAATAATTGCAATAGAAATAATAGCACGGCAATGGAGCCAGGTAGTGCTTCTACAATTATGGGATACGCTGGTATTTGTAATCCCAATGTTCAGAATAATAGTGATCCTTATTTCCACGCGATAAGTGTAGATGAAGTAATGAATGATGCATCTGTATTTAGTTGTGCAGAAGAAGATATCAATTTTGGTAATACAAGCCCAGAAGTGACCATTGACGAGGCTAGTTATGCGATTCCTAGGTCTACTTATTTTGTCTTAGATGCTAATGGAAGTGATGCTGACGGAGATGATCTCACATATTGTTGGGAGCAAATGGATAATCAAACGGCAACTATGCCTCCTAATAGTACCAATACAGCTGGACCTGCCTTTAGATCATTAGAGCCAGTTGAAGATTCTAAGAGATACTTTCCTTCATTACCAGATATAATCGCCGGCAATAGCCCTACATGGGAAGTAATTCCTTCAGTAGGTCGAGATATGGATTTTAGAGTTACGGTAAGAGATTGGCACGATGGTCCAGGTACGGCTGACGGTGGATGTACTGCAGAAGCTGACGTGGTAGTTGAAGTAGACGGTTCATCTGGACCCTTTATAGTTACCAGTCATACGACTAACAGTACTTGGATGACAAGTGGTACTGAAACGATTACATGGGATGTAGCGAATACAGATAATGCTACTGTAAATTGTACCAATGTTGAAATCTGGTTTTCTCTGGATGATTCATTTGATGCACCGACATTATTATTGACTACAGCTAATGATGGTTCTGCAGTAATAACTGTACCTAGTACAGTGACTACTTCTGGAAAATACATGGTGAAAGGGGAGAACAATATCTTCTTTGATATCAATGAAGGAATCATCACAATCGAAGAAAGCGATCCCACTTTCAATCTTTCTACAACACCATCATCGGCATCTATATGTAATGT
>CALBEE010000210.1 GCA_937927575.1 uncultured Saprospiraceae bacterium
AATACTGAAAATTCTGACTTAGTAAATTTATATCCAAATCCTGCAAGCAACTTATTGTCAATAGACACTGATCTATCTGTTGATAAAATTGAAATATTAGATTACTCAGGTAAGCAAATTCAAGTAATCAAAAATATAACAAATCAAATTGATATTTCTAATTTGGTTAATGGCTCCTACTATTTAAGGATACATTCTAGTCAAGATCGATACATACACAGATTTGTGAAGATGTAATTCTATTCGATAGAAAATAATTTAAAGATCGTCTTTTGCTATAATGGTAAAAGACGATTTTTTATTTCAGAGCTATTGTAAGATTGATTTTTTTTTTAACGATTTCACATAATTGCAGGCCCAATATTGCAGAATTCTTAAGGCTAATAATGGCTTTCTGTGTCACAAAAATATAAATGCTCTTTACAGCCGGCTTGAAGTTAAAGCGAATCTTGAGTGTATTTACATCCTGTTGATAATTCGGAAGTAGTTGGCTTTAATATATTTCTGATCAACTTGTTTTCAAAGAAAATTCTGTAATACTCTTCCATAAGAAAAGCCATTCAATTGTAGAATGGCTTTAATTAATTTTCGTCAGATGTTTTTTATTTGCCGTTATCTCCGACTGCATCATTGAAGAATTCACTTCCTTCGAATCCTAAGTCTAATTTTGATAAATCAGAATACTGAATTTCTCCAGCTAGTATAAAGTGAATATTTAGTTCATTAGTAAAAACATGCGCATATATTTCTTCGATAAAGTCATCATTCTCTTTAGTGTAGAGTTTGAGTTTTCCATTTTTGTCTTTGACATTTACAAGAAGGTCAAAACCTTGATTAGCAAGTGCAGATTTAATATCTTTTTTGTGTTTATCTTTTACATCTGTTCCCTTGCTAAATACGAGTACATCTAATAGTTCAATCTTACTAGATATGTCTACATCACCTTCACTGAGCATTTTTGTTAAGTCTCCATTTAGATTGATGTTCATTACATTTTCGTCGTTTTTATATTTACGAAGCACATGTCCGATTTTCTTTTGAGCAGAAAGGCTCATAACGCTTACACTGAATACAAAAAGCAGAATAAATTTTTTCATGATAGGTGAATTATGGTTTTAAACTTAATGGTTTTAGTTTTTTTTATTTCGATCTTTATTCCAAGATATTTGCGCCTTTTGAAGGTCTTCCATAGATATATTGGCATCGATATGCGCTATGACAAACTCATCATCGCTGGACACAAGAACTAATAAATTTTCTACAATTTCAGCATTCTGTTTTGCCATGACATTGACGATCTTTCCATCGTCTCTTACTGTAACATATTCTTCATATTGATGGCCTCTCGCTTCAGTAATGAGTTCCTTGACTGCCTTAGTAGGTACTACGCCTTCTCGAGCTACCATTACTCTTACTTTACCTAATTTATTGGCAATTTCTTTTAGGCCCGCCTGATCTTCTTCATCTCCTATATCTTTGAAAGCTGCTGTTGATCCTTTTCGAACTAGCCATCCAGGAACAGTTAAGGATACAGTATGATCTTCTTGATTGTACTCATCTATAAACGAATGCACAGGTGATCTTGAGCAAGAAGATATCAATACTATGCTGAGTAGTATAAGTAGATTTTTCATTAAGTTGATTTCTAAAGTAATTGGGGAAGGGTACTCATGCAGTAGTTTGTACTGCATGAGTATTCTTTATCTCTTTTCGAAAGGATGATTATTTATCTTTCAGTTTTCCTAGATGCTCTGCACCGTCTATATCTAGTTTTGCTGCTAAATTAGCGATCTTATCCAGATCCAGTTTTCCAACGAAACTTAGCATTACAAACTCATCTTTTCCACCTACAAGTAGTAAAAGTTCTTCGATAATATTGCCAGAGTCTTTGGTTAAGAATTGTATTTTTTGTCCATCATCCCTAGCTTGTAACAAGATTTCGTATGATCCAGTATTGATTCGCTTAGTAGCCTCTTTGTATTTAGCAAGACTATTTACTTCTGTACGTAATATTCTAAGCGCTTTTAAGTCTTTGATTACCTCTTGCAACTCTTTCATTTCTCCTTCTGTACCTTCAGCAACCTTCGCTACCATCTTGAAAGCCTTAGGGCTAACGTATACCATCGAGAAGTTTTCATCATCTTGATAGTCTTCGAAGAAATTGTCTATTGCATTGTTTTGCGCAGTAGCAGCCATGGCCATAAATGCGACAATGAATAGTGTTATGTAATGTTTCATGTTTGTGTGCTTTTAAAAAAAATAAAGTGTTTAATAGTGTATAGTTAGTTGCTTGTTTTATTCTTATCGATTTGAGTGATTAATTCACCACGTTGATTTTGTCTAAATTCTGTATACCTGAGTTTACCTTCTTGCTATTTTTCTTAAGCTTTCCGGATAAGAATGCTAATGCTTCTTTAGTAACTCTAAGTGCTTCTTCAGAATCATCTGATCCGTCAAGTACTATATGGTTCGCTGCGAGTTCTGATTTGTCTCCCACTATTTCAGTTTCTTGATTCATAACAATCACAGCGGTCATTACTATAGCAAAAACAGCGGCCGCAGCTAAAATGAATTTTCTCAATTGAAATATTTTAGGACCACTTCCAGTAGCAGCTTCAGCATCCGTAGAACTTTCTCCTGAAAGCGAAGACTCTAGGACTGAACTCAGATCCTTATTATATTGAGTACTTTGCTCTAGTGAAAACAGACCAAACATGGGTGCTATAGCCTTATGCTCATCTGCAATATTGCCACTAGCGAAGTATGCTTTAATCTCTTGCTCTTCCTTTAGGCTAGATTCTCCAGCCCAATACTTTTCTAATAATTGATTGATATGTATATTCATTATATCTATCTATGATGTTGTTATTAAATTTCAATATTCATTAATCGGCTTCTCAATGTCTTTCTAGCTCTGTGCAGATTTACTTTTACTTGATCTACTGATAAATCTGTCATTTCGCTGATTTCCTTGTAAGTATATCCTTCTACATCTCTAAGATGCATTACACTTCTCTGGTTCTCTGGAAGTTCATTAAGCATTTCCATTACTTTGTTAAGCGCATCTTTTTGCTCTAGTGCTACTGCCGGTGAAGCACTTTTATCCGAAATGTGGTAATAATCATCAATATTACTCGTATCCTTATTCTTTCTACTTCTAATCTTGTCTATACTCAGATTGCGAGTAACCGTCATGCACCATGCTTCTTTATTATCAATCTCTACAAATTGATCCTTTTTCTTCCATATACGCACAAGTACCTCCTGAATGACATCTTCAGCATCAAAACTGTTTCCGACCATGCTTTTAGCAAAGCGAAATAACTTGTCTTTATATGGTAATACTAGATCCATGACCTCTTTTATCTGCATTCCGATATATTGACGTGAGTGATTGGATGTATGTTACAGATTAATATCATTATTTTCTTATATATGGTCTTTATAGACTATAATACTATGTTTATGCCTGTTTGATAGACCAAGACAGCATAAACTTAAGGGTTTATAATGATTACTTTTCCTCAAATGAGCTAAAATTATGAGATAACAGATCACAGAAGTTGACAGATACTGGTCAATCCGTCAATTTACATGAAAAGAGACTTAGAAATCATATTATCTTCTTAAAATTATAATCTATACATTGATAACGAGTAGCTTTGAGCGTTATTGGAGTAGAAGCAAAATCTAAGTAGTTGAAGAAGATTGATAAATTAGTTTCTGGAAGTTTTGTTGGTCCTTACCTTCTCTCGTTTTTCGTAGCGGAGTTTGTATTGATCATGATGTTTCTTTGGAAGTACATAGATGAAATCTTGGGAAAAGGTTTTACCATGTTCGATATATTAGAGCTGATCTTCTATTATGGTGTGACCATTGTACCTATGGCTGTACCTATTACCATTTTGATTTCATCTGTTATGGTTTTTGGCGATCTCTCAGAAAAACATGAGTTAGCCAGCATGAAATCTGCGGGTATATCGCTTATTAGAATTATGAGACCCGCTATCTATATAGCTTTGGGGACGGCATTCTTCTCCATATTCGCGTCCAACTTCTTAAAACCCAGAGCCAATTACCTTTTCCTAAAGCGCTTTACTGCATTGAGAAAACAAAAACCTGCAATGACCATAGAGGAAGGTATTTTTAATAAAGATTTTAAGGGATTTGCTATAAGAGTGGACTCCAAAGGGCCAGATGATCAAACTATTAATGATGTCTTAATCTATGATCATACCGATAATGATAAGACTAAGATCTCATTGATTAAGTCTCAATCTGGTAAAATGTATACCAGTGATGATGGTAATTACTTTGTTATGAATCTCAAAGATGGACATCAATATCGAGAGCTTTCTGGGAGTAAAGGGGTAGGATCAGATAAAAGATCAAAGTATCCTTTCATGAGGACTAAGTTTGATACATGGAATAAGGTCTTTGATATGAGCGAGTTTGATTTCGATGCTAATTCTACCAATGTCAATCCTAATAAAGAGGATATGTTGACGACACCACAATTATTAGCCGCTATAGATTCTGTAACACTTGAATCTTCGGATGTGCAAATGGAGCTTTTGAGTGATTATGGCGAGATATTAGATATATACGATGTAGAAGTCTATAAGAATAAAAAAGAGGAAGAGAAGGAGCGAAAGATGAAAGAGAAATACGGTGAAAATAAAAGCACCAAAACTAAAAAAGATTCTACTAAAGTTTCAGCCGAAAAAATCAATGAGGATAAACTAAGGCATAAATTCTCTAAGAAAGTAGAACGTTCTACTGCTTCACCTAAGAAAAGCACAATACCAGGAGTGGATGTATTAGAAACTGTGACTTTACCAGATACTATAAAGTCGTTGGTTGATATTATTAAAGCTAAACATAAAGTATCACTCGTCAAGCAGGCTTCATCAAATGCTAATAGCCGAAAAGATCAAGTCAATAGTTTTGTGGCACAACTCAATCAACTCAATAAGAAAAAGAATAAATACTATCTCAGGCTTCATCAGTCTTATAGTTGGGCGTTGATATGTATTATCTTTTTATTTATTGGTGCACCCTTGGGAAGTATTATTCGTAAAGGAGGATATGGTTATCCTTTGTTAGTAGCCATTTTGTTTTATATGATATTTATGATAATGAATATCATGGGAGATAAATTAAACAAGAATGAATCTTTGCATCCTATTCTTGCAGCATGGATGCCTTGTATTATACTAGCACCTATAGCAGTCTGGTTAACGATCAAGGCGCTGAAGGATTCTAAATTTAATGGTATGGGTGTGGTAGTCGGCTGGTTCAAATCGAAGTTTGATAAAAGTCCTACCTAAGTTTATTTTTTTCTTTTTTTCGACGATTGCTATATTAAGTGATATCGTACATTATCTTCGTGTCAGATTTAGGTTGATAGGTAGCGATTTGTTACTGATCATTAAAAAGGGAATCCGATGAAATTTCGGAGCTTTCCTCGAAGCTGTAAGTCCACGAAGATTTTGATTGAATAAATGCCACTGATAGCAATGTTGGGAAGGTGAATCAAAATTGGATAAGCCAGAATACCTGCCAAATCTAAAGTGAAGTGTCTATGCATTTCACTTATTACTAAAATCTTCGATGGAAAGATGGTAGGTATGGTGCACTGATCATTCGATTAGGTGTATTTACTTATTTCATTATTTTTCGGAGAATACTTACTTGAAGAAATTAATTTAAGCAATTGATTAAATGTATTCTTATTTGTGTTTTTTGTTTTCCTCTTTGGGCTTGCGCACAATTAGATACCATTGATATTTTACAGACTCAAGGTCCGGAAGCCATTATTGTTAATACCATATCAGAAGGTAAAGAATTAATAGAAGTAGATTCTGATATGAATGTAGCTAATCTCCTTTCACGGAAGATGGGAATTCAAATTCAGGGGCAAGGTGGCTCATACTTGCGTACTGCACTATATCGTGGTCAATCTGCCAGACATATGGCTATTCTTTGGGAAGGAATGAATATTCAGAATCAATTTAACGGTACTTATGATTTAGGTCTTATACCAACTTCCTTGTTTAATAATAGTAGGTGGTATCATGGTAGTTTTAGTGCGGCTTTAGGTACAGCGGCTATGTCTGGAGCTTTAGTGCTAGATCAAACTGAAAACGAGCCTAAAGCTGTTGCTTCTGTACAATACAGCGATCAATCAAATACACAATATAATTTAAAGCTTCAGTGGAATAATCATAAAATAAAACAGTCCTTTGGATTGAATTATTGGGATAACGCTAATGAATTTAGGTATAAGAATGGCAAAGAGATTTTGAAGAGAATGCATAGTGGTCACCTTCAAAACGACATAACGTATAATGCTAGAATTTCTTGGTCTGAAAACATATTAACCAAAGTTAGTTATTGGTTTCAAGATGTCGAAAGATCGTTGCCAGCGTCTACTATTTCATCCGTGTTGGCAAATCAAAAAGATGTTAATCATAGACTCTCTTTAAGTAATAGTTGGCAAGCCTCAGATAATATTCTGCTCAATACTTCAGTAGGGTATATGAATGAATACTTGAGATATTTTCAGCCAGGGGTTAATAGTGAATCAAGAAGCGATATTTTAAACATCAATGCGAAACTAACCGTAGAAGGAAGTTTGAAACATGTGATAGGTGTCAACGTAAGAAATGAAAGTGGAGAATTACAGGATACACTTAATCCCTTGTTTACATCGTTTTTTCCGAAGCGAAACACTACTTCATTATTTTATAATGGCCAAAAGAAATTTAAACATTCAATAATTAATTTGTCCCTAAGACAGGAGTTAATTGGTAATGAGTTCCAAATTCCTGTATCTGAAATATCGTATCGTTATAGGCAAAGTGATAATATCAGTTATGCAGTAAGTTTGGGTTCTAATTTTAATTATCCAGGTTTTAATGATTTGTATTGGCCCTTAGGAGGTAATATGAATTTGTCTACCGAGAAGTCATATCAATTGGAGATTGGTGCTAAGGTTTCTGCACTTAATGTAAAATTATTTTGGATTAATTCGACGGACAAAATTGTCTGGTCTCCCAATGAGCAAAATATTTGGACACCAGATAATATTTCTTCTACTACATCAAGAGGAGTGGAGATGGAGTATGTTTTAGATTATAAGTTTAAAGAAATTTCCTTTGAAATGATTCCAGTCATAAACTATAATCATACAGTAAATAATGCCGAAGGGCTAAATTTTGGAAAGCAACTTTTGTATAATCCTAAGTTTAATTCTCGTCTAAATATTAGTGCAGAAATCAATAACTGGAAGTTGCGATTGGATCATAGTTTTACGAGTAAAAGATTTCAATCTCTTGATAATGTAAATGTATTGGATCCTTATCATTTAGTGAATGCGGAGTTAGGGTTTCATGACATTTATCAAGGCAGCTTTATAAGTAATTTTCACCTCGGTGTTAATAATGTTTTTGATCAATCGTATGAGCTGGTTAACTTTTTTCCACAGCCATTGCGATCGATTTATTTTGGAACAAGAATTTCAATTCAATAATTAAATAATAAAATGAAAAGAACTAATTTTTATCTCATAGTATTCATGATGTTTGGAGGACTATTTGTTTCCTGTGGCGATGATGAACCTACAACTACTTCGCAAACTTATGACAATGGCGTCTTGGTTATTAACGAAGGAGCCTTTAGTGGTGGATCTGGAACCTTGGATTATTATGATAGAAGTGAGGATGTATTATTAAGGAATGTGTATGCTTCTGAAAATGATGGTCAAGCTATTGGCAGTGTACTTCAATCTGTAACTATAATTGATGATAATGCCTATTTGATAGTTAATAATTCGGCAAAAATTGAAGTCGTGGATGCAACCACTATGAAGTATAAAAATACCATCAATGGAGTTTTCTCTCCAAGATATATGGCAGATTTAGGAAATGGGATGGCAGTAGTTTCCGAATGGGGACTAGACGGAGTTTCAGGTCAGATTAAGCTTGTTGATTTGTCTTCTATGATGGTAACGGATTCTGTGATGGTTGCTGGTCCTGAACAAATGGTGGTAACCAATAGTAAGATCTATGTCGCGAATTCTGGTGGTTTTGGTGAATCAAATCAAGTCTCTGTTCATGGATTCGATTTGCAACAACAAATAGCTATACCAGTGGGGAAAAGAACCATCGATATGGTTGAGGATGCTAATGGAGATATTTGGGTGTTGAGCGGCGGTAGTTTTGTTGATAACGATGGTGCAAGTATTTGTCAAATTAAAAATGACATTATCGAAAATTGCAATGACTTGGATATTTTTCCAAGTGATTTAATAATTGATGCTGATAGAGAAAATGTTTATTACGTGGAATCAGGATTCGTTAATAAAATCAACATCAACAATCCTACTGTGAGTGAGTTTTTGAATGTGGATATAACTGGTACGATCTATGGGCTTGGATATGATGGCGTTGAAGATGCGCTCTACATTGGTACTACTCCAGATTTCTCTTCAGAAAGTACCACTTATGTTTTTGATGTGAACGGACAAGAAATTAGAAGATTAACCACTGGTGTGTTGACCAATGGCTTCTTAGAAAGATAGATTCCTACCGTAGTTGGAATACCTGTTGGCCTTTAGTTAAGTGTAACTGAAGGCCTTTTTTATAGAATTGCATGTAAAAAACAATAGCTCATCAACTTTCGCTGATGAGCTATTTTACTTAATCAAATAACCGTATTTAATATCTAAATACTAATTGGCTTTTATACTCGTAAATGGGAAGAGATATTTGCAACTGACCAATTAATATTTTTGATACTTCAAATATACAATGAAAAATAGATAGAATTCAATAAAATAGTCAAATAATCAGAATATTATTCTTTAAATGACATCTAGTTAACATTGTAAAAGCCTCATGTCGGCATCTTTTCTACCGAAAGAATACTTCTAAACGTTCAATCTGTCTTTTAATGCATAGAAATTTAGGGATTAATGGTACTCTTTGACGATTAATCGAAATATTAAACTTGAAGTAAAAAACATCGAAATGTTAAGCGCTTTTAAAGTTTGATTACTTTATATGAGCTGGATTTTGTTCCGTCAGATATATTAGCAATGTATACTCCACTCATTAAATGCGAAATGTCTATTGCTTGCGTAGAGGGTCCATTGACAGTTTTCCACAGATTAGATTTCACGATTTTGCCATCAGTAGTATATAATTGTAGTTTAAGATCCAATGAAGATTCACTCAGTATATTGAACGATAGAATATCTTGAACGGGATTATTTAATAATGTAATCTCTAGACCTTCAAATAAATCCTCAGTGCTGTTGGCGTTAGTTACGTCCACACAATAATCTTCTACCTCGCCAAATCTAAATGGATTACCTGGATCGCAAGGTCCTTGCTTGGATTCGAATGACATGATAACTCTCATTCTTGTATTGCCTAGATTAGCCGTCTCAGGTACGAAAAAGCTCCCTTCAATGGCTGTGTCAGTGGTGGTGCCTGGATCAAAAGCTAATTCTTCTTCTTCATCAAATTGTTCATCATTATTCCAATCGATCCAAATAGTAAAATACTCGTCGTAAATTGTCGATGTGTACTCAGGACTAAGATATACTTCTACAGTACTGCCTCTCTTTAATGTAGTAGTCGCTCCACCAAGATAGTTACCGTATCCATTAAGGTCTTGACCTGAGTTAAAGTGTAAGTCTCCTACAGAAATACTGTCTATCCATTCAGAACCATTATCTGGACCGTTGTCAAAGGTGCAATATCCTGTACCCGTACATGATCCACATTCTGAAGTGGCAAGTATGATTTCGCTAATATCAGATACGGAATTAAAATCGGCACAAAGGGATTGTATTCTTGCTTCATACGTTTGACATAAGGGTACTTCCGTAAGTGTAAATTGATTTCCGCTTACCTCTTCTTCTATCCAATTTCCTTCTCCTTGTAATCTATACTCCAATTTATAACTAGAAGTAAATGCGTCAGATGCCCAATCAAAAATGAGATCACTACCTTCTGCTATTGCTGTAAATGATTCTGGTAATTCACAACAGCCTGTAGTCATCATATTCTGTATGATTCCAAAATCGCTAGTTTCTCCAGAACAATTAGTCTGAATCTGCGCTTCGTACAAATTGCAGGCTAAAAGATTCTCTATTGTGAAAGGAGCATTTACATTGTCAAATGTGATCCAATTATTACTTCCAATTTCTCTGTATCTAACATTATAACTATTAGCAGATTCGACTGCGGTCCAGTTAAGTGCCAAAGAGAAGGGTGAATCATTTTCTACAGAGAATGCTATAGGTGCAGGACAATCACTACAAGCATTGACGCCTAATTGCATCGTATTTCTAGCATTTAATTTCCCTCCGGTTGTGGTGATTCCTTCAAGTGACTCGTTTGGGATTACACCATTGAGTAAATAGTTTTTTACTGCTAATGCAGCACCTGGAGGATTATTTTTGGCTTCTGTAACTAAGGCATCACATTCCATAGAGTAGAGTAGAGCAGCTACACCTGCGACGTGAGGTGTGGCAGCGGAAGTTCCTCCAAAGGATGAACTGTAAGAATTGCCTCTGAAAGTAGTAAATACGTTTTGTCCGTAGGCCCCTAAGTCTACACTTGTTGCACCATATCCTGCAGCATTTCGTTTTTCGTCGTTCCAAAGCATATTAGTGACGACTACTAAGTAATCACTGGTGCAGTTAGAAGGAACGTCTCCTGCTACATCGACATCAATACCGCTATTACTCGTAGCGCCAGCACTAATAATTCCTATTTCGCCCATTTGATCATAGAAAGAGCACCATATAGGTACTTCTTCTGCAGGTACGCCTAAGCCAAAGGATGAGTTAGTGGCTACCACAAATGCACCTTCAGCGCCATTACTATCATTATATCTTTTACGCTGAGTCCAAACATAGGAGTATGCCGCGACGATGCCAGACTCTGGAGAAGGTATAGCGTTGACTGTCATGATTTTGACGTCCCAATTGACTCCAGAGACACCAATGCCATTATTTCCTTTGGCTCCAATGATTCCTGATACACTTGTGCCGTGGTCATCTTCCTGTACATTATCAGTATCATCTTTACTATTCCATCCTAAATAATCATCGATGTAACCATTATTATCATCATCAATACCATTATTAGGTATTTCAGCATAGTTACGCCATAAGTTTTCTTTTAGGTCCTCGTGCTCTAGGTCCACACCATCATCAATTACACATACTACAATAGTGTCACCTTGCGCAGTGACTCCTCCTGTAGCGATGTCCCAAGCTAGATCCATATCTAAATCAACACCTGCAACGCCCGTATTATTGCCTGTGTTGATGTACTGCCACTGATTGTTAAATTCTTCATCATTCGGTATTTGTCTTCGCTTTACGATATGGTTAAATTGAGCCACATGGATTTCCGGAATGCGATTTACAAAATCAAGGAGATTTATTTCATTGACGATATTGTGGTCAAACTTCATTAGCCATGCATTTAGTGGTTGCGCAGCTATTTGTTCATATTCGACTGCTATAGCTTGAGAAGAATAGTTTGCCAAAGAGCGATTTAATATAGAAGGCTCTTGCTGCGGTGATAAAGTAAACATGATCTCACCTTGGATATGATCAACTCCCTGCGCTTGGACTCCAAATTGTATTGAAGTCAAAAAAACGAGGCATAAAACAAAATCAAAGTTGAGGAATGTGCGCATAACTAGTCTGAAGTTTCTGATTATGCAAGATACGAATTATATCTTTTAAAATATGTCTTATTGAATAAATGCAAGCGCTAAAGAAGAGCGGTCTACGACATGGGTGAGTATTTCGATTTATACATTAAATAATAAACACATGTAAAATATTTATCATATATAGTTACCTAGTAATTAATTGTTTTTATATCTTTGTTATTGGTATATTATGTTATCGTAATATATTGGATAAGTGCTTATGATAGAACTACTTATCTTCATTACTAATTAAATGACTCATGATTACTAGAAAACTACAATTGCTGGTATTACTATGTTTGGTAAGTGTTTCGACTACTCTTACGGCTCAGAGAATCATCAAAAAAGCGAATAAGCAGTTTGAGCTTAGAGCGTATGACAAAGCTTATGATACCTATATCAAAGCATTAGAGAAGTATCCTGAAAAGAATATCGTAAAGCTACAAATAGCTGAATGTTTGAGGAGGACTAACAAAGTGCTCGAATCAAAAGAATGGTATGAAGTGGCAATGAATCATAGTGATGTGCCTGTTGAGTACAAC
>CALBEE010000211.1 GCA_937927575.1 uncultured Saprospiraceae bacterium
AGGGGATTCGAACCCCTGCTACCAGGATGAAAACCTGGCGTCCTAACCCCTAGACGAACGGGCCTAGAGTAATTGTTTTTTCATGCTTTGCTTGTAAAGCGATGCAAATATAGAATCTTTCTCTCAAAGTGGAAACTAGAAATGAAAAAAAATGAAGTCTCAAACACAAAATTTGCAATGATCTACTTGTATACGTGCCAGTATAATCTTCCATGAGCAAGCTAGTAATATATACTGCATTCAAAATCATAGGTTTATACTTGCTGTTTCGAAAAAGTTATGGGATAGAAGATAAATGCCTCTTTCTGATAAAACTGTGAATTCACTGTTAATTAAAATTCAAAATCGAATTGTAAGGCCGCGATAAGCTCCTTTAACCTGTATATTTAAGTATGAATAGCAGATTAAAAATCGGTGTTATACTCTTATGCTTGATCTTAGGATTAGGCAAGGATATCTGGGCACAAGAAGATGCTTCTAAGCCTACCTTGTATCTATTCCTATCTGACGAATGTGTCATCACACAATACTATATCACTACATTGAATGCATTGGTAGATGAATATGGCAGAGAAGTAGATATGGTAGCCGTATTCCCTAACTTCAGCTCGAAAAAGAAAAAGATTGAAGCGTTTTACGAAAAATATAAATTGAACATACCTTATAAAACGGACTATTATAAAAAATTAAGCCGATCCTTGGGCGCCACGGTCACTCCAGAAGCCATCTTATTAAATAGCAATGGTGAGATCATCTACCAAGGAAGAATAGACAATAGCTATGTCCGTATAGGTAAAAGAAGAAGAGTGGTGACCACAAGTGAATTGTCAGATGCCATTTCTGCATTAGTCAAAAACGAAGAAATAGAAGTCAGTAGGACTGAGGCCATTGGATGTTTTATTAACTTTAACGACCAGATCTCAAGCCAAAGATAATACCATTACATAAGCCCTTATAAATATCATTATGAGAAAGATCCAATACCTTGTCATTTCAATACTTTCAACGCTCGCTCTATTCTCTACACTTAATGCGCAAACATTTACAGAGGATATTGCGGATATCATATATAATCAATGTAGCACTTGTCATAGACCAGGTGAGATCGGCCCTATGAATCTTACCAATTATGATGAGGTGAAAAGTTACGGCCAAACTATAAAGGCTGTGACATCGCTAAGGTATATGCCGCCCTGGCAGCCGGATAGTGATTATTCAAGATTGATGGATGAGAATTATTTGACGGAAGAGCAAATACAAACTATTGCGAATTGGGTAGATAATGGAATGCCAGAAGGTCCAGCATCGGCAGAACCGCCATTTCCTGATTATCCGCAAGGATCATTATTAGGAGTACCTGATTTAGTACTTGAGTTTGCTGAAGCCCATGTACACGAAGGGAATAATAAAGATGAGTATAGATACTTTGTATTACCTACCGGCTTGACCGAAGATAAGATTGTAAAAGCGATAGAATTGAGGCCTGGAAATTCAAAAATTGTGCATCACTCTCTTTTCTTTGAAGATAGAACTGGGACTGTAGCTCAATTTGATGCGCAAACTCCAGAATATGGATTTGATGCTTTTTCGACTGCCTTTGATATTTCTCAAGTGCTAGCATATGATCAGTATCCTGGCTATGTACCAGGTACTAAACCAAGATATTATCCAGAAGGTCTCGGTCAAGTATTGCATGCTGGATCTGATCTCGTCATGCAAATGCATTATGCACCTTCTTCAGTAGATGAAATAGATCAGAGTTCGGTGAATATATTCTTTGCAGATGAGGGAGAGCAAGTGGATCGCATCGTGGAAGAGCGTATCATGCTTCCATCTGACCTTCCTGGTGGATTTTTCAATTTTACTCTTTTACCTGAGCAAACAAGAAGTTTTCATGGAACGTGGTTTATCAATCAAGATATAAGCTTGATGGGGCTCTCACCACATATGCATTTGCTGGGTACAGATTGGGAAGTATATGTAGAAAGACCGGATGGCACAAGAGAAAATTTAATCTCGATACCGGAGTGGGATTTCAATTGGCAAGGAGCATATTATTTTCCAAAATTTGTAGTGGCGCCTTTTGGATCTGTGGTACACGCGATCGCAGGATATGATAATACTTCTGAGAATTTTAATAATCCGAGTGATCCTCCACAATTTGTTACTTGGGGAGAAAATACGGATGATGAAATGTATTATTTACCCCTCTTTTATGTGCCTTATCAGGATGGTGATGAAGACATAGTATTTGAAGATGTCAATACATCGACTACTGACATTACGAACATCACTAATGAAAATCGATTACTTCCGATACAACCTAATCCAATTAGTGGTGATCAATTGGTTTCGATCCCATTTAATCTAGATAGAGGACAGGTGATTGATATTTCTATTTACGATATCAAAGGTCAATTGATAAAAAAATTGAGAACAGGAGAGTTTTTTGCTAAAGGTTATCATATCGCTCATTTTGATAGTGGTCAACTTTCTGAAGGTAGCTATCTCGTAAATTTGAAAAGTAAATACGTAAATACGAGCCAAAAGTTTGTGAAAGTAAAGGGCTAGGACATTTGTTGTTTAATGGTCTATCTATTTTTACGTTTCATAGCGTAAAAATAAAACCATGCTCAATTCACTTAGATCGTTTGTAATATTAGGATTCTGTTTATTATCGTTTTTATCTGATGCTCAAGAACAGATAAACGGTTCATTCCCTTTTCAAACGGATCCATCAAAAGACTATTCCATCTATCTACCTTCTGGATATGAAGAAGGTAAGGAAATTGCTGCGTTTCTGGCATTACATCCTTGGAATACACAAAATTGGGATGGAAGAAGATGGTGTGAAGAGATATCTGATTTTGCCGAGGCTAATCAAGTCATATTAATATGTCCTGATGGAGGAGCTGATGGTCAGATCGATGATCCTATCGACACTGCTTTCACTACTGTAATGATTGATTCTGCAATGACATGGTATACTATTGCTCCAGATAGTCTTTATGCTATGGGATTCTCGTGGGGCGGTAAAACAACTTACACATATGGGCTTAATAATGTTAATAAATTTGCTGGTTTTATGCCTATCGGCGCCGCAACAAGTGTAAGCGATATAAATGGAATTTCGGATCAAGCTTTTGAAAAACCATTCTATCTTGTCCATGGTGGAAACGACACTCCAAATACTCGCTTCTACCCTATGATCGAAAGATTAGAAGAAGAAGGTGCATTTGTAGAAAGCTTATTAATGCCAGGTGTAGGCCACACCATATGGTTTCCCAATCAGGTCGAAATATTAACTGATGCTTATATATGGCTCAAAGAAAATAGTGCCAGTATAGTAGATGTACAGGATGAATTATTAGAAGCGGATAATCAAATTCTAGTAAAGGAAAACTATACCGTAGACATGCCATTGATATTTACAGATCATATTAGCGGTCCAATTAGTATATATTCACTTGACGGAAGGTTACTGGATACTAGTAGGAATAATGAAATAAACGCTCCGAGTCATGCTGGTGTATACGTTGTTACTATAGGTACCCTAAGTCAACAATTTATTGTTTCGAAATAGGAATTCAAATTCTCTGCTTGACTTTTTAAATTGGTAAAGCATTATATTTTTATAGCTACTTAAGTGATATAACTCTAAAGAATTCTGATATTGAGATCGATGTCAGAAAATAAAAGTTCGATTGTTATTATTGGAGGTGGACCATCCGCTATGATGCTTGCTTGCACTTTGGATAGCTCGAAGTATGATGTGACTATTGTAGAAAAAGGAAAGGCCATCGGCAAAAAATTTCTTGTAGCAGGCAAAGGAGGTTTTAATCTTACACATAGTGAGGATATCCATCAGATGATTACAAAATATGAAGCGCCTCCTTTCATCATTGAAGCTTTGCGTGCATTTACTAATTTGGAATTTCGAAAGTGGTTATTAGATCTAGGAATAGATACTTATGTAGGAAGTAGCAAAAGAGTTTTTCCGATCAAAGGAATAAAGCCAGTAGAAGTTTTACAGGCCATCAAAAAAGAATTAAAGAGACGAAACGTAACTATACTTACAGATACCCAATGGGTGAATAGTTTTATAGAAAATGGCTACATTAATTTAATTCAGAAAGGACAAGAGGTTACTGTAAAGGCCGATAAATTAGTATTCGCGATGGGAGGTTCTAGTTGGAAAGTTACAGGATCTGATGGCGGCTGGATTAAGTCTTTTAATTCGGTAGAAGTCAATACTATTCCTTTTCGTGCAAGTAACTGCGCTCTTCATATAAATTGGACAGAGGGCATGAAAAGTCATTATGGAAAACCGATTAAAAATATTGCTCTATCGTATAATCAAAAGTATATTAAGGGAGAGCTCATGATTACTAAAGAAGGTATAGAAGGAAGTCCTGCCTATGCCTTAAGTTATTACATTGGAAATGACTTAATTACCAATGAAAGCGTTGAGATTGAAGTAGATTTAAAACCTTCAATTGAGCTGAATAAAGTAGCATCCATTCTATCTAGTAGCGATAAAAAAACATCAAAAATACTCAGACAAGATTTATCACTTAGCAATCATGCTGTGGCTTTATTGAAAAGTAATACGACACGCGAAGAATTTTCCAATCTAGATATCTTAGCTAAAAGGATAAAAAAAATGCCATTGTCAATCATAGGACTAAGCGATATAGACAAGGCTATTTCGACTGTTGGTGGTGTAGATTGCAATTTTCTAAATGACAAAATGGAATTGAGAAATTTTCCAAACCATTATGTCATAGGAGAAATGATAGATTGGAATGGACCTACCGGTGGATATTTATTGCAAGCGTGTTTTAGTATGGGAAGACAATTAGGAGTAATACTAAATGCTGAGCGCTAGCTAGACTTTTTTCAAATTATATTTTTCAAAAACATCAGAAAGGCATTCAACTTGATTTAGTTGACCTAATTACTATCCATATTATTAAACGTAAAAAAAGAGACTCACCTTATAAAAGATGAGTCTCCAACTTGTTGAGGCCTTTGATTAGCGGATATTATTCTTTCTATCGAGTGCCTCCCCTTCGATAGCTTCTTTATACGTCTCTTACTTAATGTGAATCATTCTGTTAGAGATTACTTGATCATCATAATGTACTTCATAGAATAATACTCCATTAGCTTCTAAGAACCTAGATTCGATTGCTTGCGTATGCTTACCAGCTTCACGATATGAAGATGTACTGTATAGCGTTCTACCCGCCACATCTTTCACAATGAATCTAACATCTCCTCCTTGAGGTATAAAGTAACTTACTGTCGTTTTATCATACCAAGGATTTGGTTCATTTTGAGCTACTGAGAATTCTTCCATAATTACTGGCTCTTCTTCTGTAGTATTCCATCTGATTTCGATACTATTAATATCCATATCTGTATGGTATGATTCAGCTCTCAAGCCTCTATCATTTATTGAAATCATCTCACTCAATTTACCTGCCTTAGCTGCTTGTAATGTGATTGTATATAGCACTTCATCAGCGCCTACATCAAGTCCATTAGCTTCACCATAACTCATATGTATAGTACCTCTATCATCATTGATATTCTGAGAAGATACATTTGCTTTCGCGGGAGTTACGCTGACTAGAGAAAGATCTTCAGTCTCTAGAGAGTATTGCCATCCAAATACTTTAGCAGCATCAGTTGACTTCACTTCTACCTTAACGAGTTCTCCTACTCTCACTTGCTTATCATCCATTGAAAGTGACCATGTATTATCACTTCTCACTTCTGTCGTATTACTCTGCGCATTAGCTGTCACACTTCCATTTACGTCACCAGTCTTTACACCAATGAAGTCAATATTCATGTCAGAGTCTAAGGTAGTAATTTCATAATCCTCCGGTAGATTACCTAACCATGGATCAGACGCATCTGGGAAGTTGTACTCGGCATCTATGAATCTCCAAGAATTATTACTTGGGAATTCTTCATATACACCTAGTATGACTTTACGTAAGATTACAATATCCGAAGCTGAAATATTCTGACTATAATTGACATCCGCTGCGATCATCTTGTATGGACTATCTAAGTCACCTAGACCTAGGATATGTCTCTGAATAAGAACAAGGTCAAGGGTGCTTACACCATTTCCATGATCATCATTTTTGTACGGAAGTACCATATAATCTCCACCAACTGGCATATCATTAAATGCGTACTCACCAGTCTCTTCAGTCATATCATAAATCACATCTGCACCCATTAGTCCTACCTGTACTGATTCAACTTCTTCAGAATCTTCAGTATAGATTAGTCCTTCTACAGATACTATTTCAGAATTTGGATCGCAGATATCTACATCATTATTGTCTTGTACTTCTATAGTGGTAGTACAGAAATCTGCATTTCCATTTTCGTCAGTTACCCAAAGCTCAATATCTACTTCTCCGATATCATCACAGCTTACAAGAAGCTCAGTATCATTAACATCAGCTGAGAAACTCAATTGAATATCATAACCACAAGAATGGAATGACCCTCCATCAATTAAATCAGGTGTGATCGTTGCCATCTCCATATCAGGGGTACCATCTCCATCACTATCCCAAGGAGTAAGATTTACTGATACATTATCAAGACAGTAAGCAGTTGCAGTCTTTAGATTAACTATTGTGAATAGTCTTTCTAAGAATGCTACGTTACCACAACCATCAGTTACCGTGAATCTCACTGAGTGCGTTCCTAGTGGATAAGTTCCACTCGCATCTGAACCTAAACCAGCGATATCGTTGGTATCATCATTATCTAAATCAACAATGTATGTATAGATGAGACTCGCGTCTGGCGTACAATCGTCTTGCGCTTCTGCAGTAAGTCCTTCTACTGGTACTGGTGCTTCGCAATCAGCCGCAAAACTTTCGACTGTAATCAATTCTGTAGAACTGATAAACGCCGGAGCAGTTACATTATTTATTTCTATCAATTGCGTATGCTCGAATGTTGGGAAGCTTCCATCAGGTCTTGGTGAACACCAATCGATTACTTTCCATGTACGATAAATCGTACGACATGCGCCACCGCCACCAATAAATTCTTCATCAGTGAAGCTATCTCCTGTAAGTATACATGTAGACATATCTTCTACCACTGGGAATCCAAAGTCTGCATCAATCGCATCTAGTCCAGCTGGGCTGAGATCTGCTTCTACGCAACCATTAGGTGCAATATAATCCAATGGCCATTCGATATCATCTTCACCAAATGGATCGCTTTGATTTTCGAATGAGATTACTTGTGTACAAGTACGAGCTCCGTTGTCCATTACGGTGAATGTACGTATGATCGATCCTACTCCACATTCATTAAAGTCTGATACTACAGTCTCTTCGTATTCTGTCTCTGTACAATTATCTGTAATAGTTGGTACTCCAAATGAATCTAAATTATTGAGATCATAAGGTGTAGTACAATCTACAGTAACATCTGCTGGACAAGAAATAAATGCATCGATCTTATCTTGTACTTCTACTTGTACCATACACATGTTAGTGTTACCTCCCATATCAGTTACAAGTAATGCTACCATAATTTCTTCCCCTATATCAGAGCAGTCAAACTCCACTGCTGGCGCAAATGCTGATCCATCATCAAATCCCGGGTCATCCATACGAGCTACGGATAGCGTCACGCCTCCACATTCGTCAAATGAACCATCATCTAATGCTATTGCTGTGAGTGATGCAGAATTACCTGTACCGATACTTACCACATCGAATCCATCACATAATGCAATTGGGTCTGATTGATCTGCGACAGTTACAGACATTACATCGCTGCTACTATTTCCACAAGCATCATATGCTGTATAAGTTACAATATGCTCGCCTACAGGAAGTATCGCTAATCCTCCGTTTTGATTATCAATAAATCCTTCTGGGTATGCTATATCTACAGTCACATCATTACACACATCTGATACCGTAGCCGCTGGTAATTCTACACTAGCGCTACAGCTAAATGTAGCCGTACTTACTGTCATATCTGCAGGTGCAGTCACTGAAGGTGCTTGATCATCTACGATATCTATCATTTGGAAGATAAATACTTCATTAGTCGTATTACAATGCCATTCACCGATTGTGAATTTACGCATGATCTTCTTAGTACATCCATCGTCAAATAATACTTGATCTTCATACTCACTAAATCCACTACAGAAGATTGAGTTATCGAATGGGAAAAGGTCTACTACTGGTCCTGGAGGTGCTAAACCTACCGCTGTTCCAGCAATCACTGATCCTACTTCGTTACAAGATATTTCTGTACCATACTGAGGCATTGAATTATCTTCTTGTGCCATAGATTGGATACCTACTGAAGCACCAGAGCCCATTTCCGTTCCAATAACATTATATTGGTATACGATCTCTCCATTATCAAATAATAAAGCTTGGAAATCTAACTCTGCTAACCCTGCAGCATTGAAGTGATCTACTTTCCACTGGAATACACTGACTCCTGTCATCGCTCCACTTGGTGGCTCTACTGGAGATACAGCAAAGTACTCATAGAATACACCTGCATTTGGATCCTGTGAAAGATCTGCATCAAGGTCATCATGCAATGGATAAATTCTCGCTCCTGTTGTTTCAGCTGGTGAACCCGGATTCGTAGGTAGTGGACAGTCATTTGACCAATCTATTCCTGAGTCCGCAATATCGGTAGTAATATATCCATTAGTAGAAACGCCTACTGATGTAAAGTTCATTCCGTATACATCGAATGCTGAACCTAATACCACTTCTACTCCTGTATCATCTCCAGACAATACTCTAGTACCTGTGGTAGATATATCTATATAATCAAATTCGGCAGTAGTCACTAGATAGTTTTCACCACCCGTAGTCGGTACTCCTGTCACAGATACGTGAGGGTTACCATTTTCGTCAGTGGCAAATCCAGATCCACAAGTCAGATTATTATTAGGTAGTAAGAATGGCTCAGGAGGTGTAATGATACCTACTGTTACTCTTTCTAGCATAATAGTTTGTGTACATGGCTCGCTTTCGTTTCCTGCACTATCTCTACCTATGTATGTACGTTCTATCATTGAAACGAAGTTATCATCACAATCAAGTGGTGTTTTGATTTCATCTATTAAGATGATATCCACATTTCCGCATTGATCTACTACAGTAGGTTCTGGAATATTACCCACTCCATTACAAGAGATAGTAACATCTTGACATACGATCTCAGGAGCTAACTTATCTTCTAAGTAAACCGTCATCCAACATGAGTTACCTAAGCAAAGCGGGTTAATCACACTTACTGTAAATGAACTTCCGACATCGCTTCCATCAAACATATTTGGATGAATTGCTCCATCTTCACCAACGATTTCCAA
>CALBEE010000212.1 GCA_937927575.1 uncultured Saprospiraceae bacterium
ATCTCTCATTCTCTAACTCCCTCATTCTCTAACTCTTTCAGTCTCAAACTCTCTCAGTCCCTCCTTCTCTCACTCTCAAACTCTCTCAGTCTCTCAGTCTTAATTACGAAGTGGTTTATTATTCATCAACATATACTGTATCCTCTCTTGCGTCTTTTGATTTTTCAATAAAGCTAAAAATGCTTCTCGCTCTAGATCCAATAGATATTGCTCACTTACTTTTTGCTCGCCTGTAAGATCTCCACCACATAATATATATGCTACATGTCTCGCTACTTCTACATCATACTCGGACATATACTTACCCAAATAGAATTCATTGATGGCTGCATATAATGTCGACAATCCATTTCTTCCTAAAACATGTATTTCTCTTGGCACTGGAGGAGTATAGCCTTCTGCTAGTTCCAATACTTTCTTCTTTGCTTCTGATAATACTCTATCTACATTGACTTCTACTTGGTCTCTATGTCTTAAGAGGGATCCATTATTAAATCCTGCATAACCAGAAGTGGCAACATTAGCCGTAGCTATCGCTTTTAGTTTTTCTATGAGCGTTGGTATTTTGGTATCACCTTCAAAGAATGAATCACTGGCTCTCATGGCGTACTCTTTAGTACCACCACCGCCTGGGATTAATCCTACTCCTACTTCTACCAATCCGATATATGATTCTGCACCTACTACTGCAGCATCTGTATGCATGAGCATCTCACATCCTCCACCAAAAACATATCCTTGTGTTGCAGTCACGATAGGTATTTTACTGTATCGCATAGCCATATTCACCTGCTGGAATCCATCTACCATTTCATCAAGCTTATCCATCTCTCCTTGCATCGCCAACATTCCGACAGCCATTAGATTAGCACCTACGGTAAAGTTCTTTGCGTTATTTCCTAAGACGATACCTTTCCAGTCTCCTTCTTCGGCTATCCTTAACGTCTCCATCATTCCTTCTCCAATACCTTCACCGATGGCATTGGCTTTAGATGTAAACTCAAAACATAAAACACCGTCACCGATATCATGAACTGTGCATTCACTGTTTTTATAAACGGCTTCTTGATCACGATACATATCTAAGATGATCATGTTTTCAGTGCCCGGTACGACCTTGTAAGATTTACTATCTATATCATAATATTTACGTTGCCGATCTTCCACTTTATAGAATGACGTCGCACCACTTGCAAGCATATCATCAACCCAAGAAGGAATAGTCTCTCCTAACTCTCGCGCTGCTTTAACACCTTCTTCTACACCTACCATATCCCAATATTCAAATGGACCATAGCCCCAAGCGTAACCAGCTTTCATAGCATCGTCTATACTGTAAGTGGCATCCGAAATCTCAGGAATTCTATTGGCAGCGTAGGCAAATAATCCTGCAAAATATTCTTTATAAAATTTACCGCCTATCGTATCCATACCAAGCATAGTTTGGATACGCTTATCCATCAGCTCCATTTTCTTAGCTACACCGAGCACATCCATTCTTATTTTTTCGGAAGGTGCGTATTCGAGTGTATTCAGATTCAAAGCATGAATAATTCTCTTTCCTTTATCGTCTCTTTCGTTTGTCTTTTTGTAGAAACCTTGCCCTGTTTTATTTCCTAAAAATTTATTCTCTAGAAGGAAATTTACATAAGCAGGTTGCTCGATATCTTTAGTCGCTTGGACATACTCATCATGAGGACAATTATCCATTACACCCTTACGAACTTTCTGACTAGTATCAAAACCGACTAAATCTAACAGTCGGAAACTACCTGTACTTGGCCATCCTATGGCAGAGCCTGTAAGCTTATCTACCGCTTCGATTTTAAGATCGTGCTTAAGCGTTAGTTCCGCTATTTTATTACCGGAGAAAAATCCAATTCTATTGGCAATAAATGCTGGAGTATCTTTACATAAAACTGTCTTTTTACCCAAATATTTATCTCCGTATTGCATCCAGAAATCAACTACATCTTGATCAGTGCCTGTATGAGGAATTACCTCAAACAATCGCATATATCTTGCTGGATTAAAGAAGTGCGTACCACAGAAATTTTTACGGAAATCATCAGACCTACCCTCTGCTAACATATGGATGGGAATTCCTGATGTATTAGAAGTAATCAATGCGCCTGCTTTTCGATATTGCTCTACTTTTGTAAATATCTGTTGCTTGATATCCAGTCTTTCGATAACTACTTCGATGATCCAATCGCAATCAGCAATCTTCTCCATATCATCATCAAAATTACCTGTGGTTATTCTTGATACGAATTTATTATCATATAATGGAGCAGGCTTAGACTTAATAGCTGTTTTCAGCGATTTATTAGCAATACTATTACGTACCGCTTTTTTGTCTTTGTCGGCATCAGATATATCGAATGGTACGATATCAAGCATCAATACCTCCAATCCTACATTGGCCAAGTGACAGGCTATTCCTGATCCCATGACTCCAGATCCAAGTACTGCTACTTTGCTTATTCTTCTAGACATATATAGTAGTTATGTTTTATTTCTTGTGAATGTGAGACGATAATTAAAACGGCTCATTATATCAATTGTTTCAAAAACTATACTCAAAGTTAAGAAAATGATTTGATTTCTACATTAAGTCGCTAAAAATAGAGATAGTTAGCCAATTAATTACATGTCGAGATAGCTCATTATGGCGCCGTAAACGTCTGTTCTATTAATAGATTTACCCAATTATCTTCGCTAACCGCCATCATCGTAAAAGAATACTCATTCCCACTGATTAGCATTGGATTGGGATCTGTAGTAATATTGAGTACTACATTACTGGTATCATAAAATGTCCAGAATTGATCATAGGTATAAGTGCCGGAAATTAAATTTCCTTGATCATCAGATATCACTTGGAAGTATATGACATTCTCATCAATAAGTCCATCTTGCCATTCAAAATATACCTGAGAAGGCTGCACTTCTATATCTACCAAATCAGGATTTACTTCACTAGGTTTAAGATTGGTTTTCATTCTGATAGGATCACTGATGTGTAACTTCCCTTCGGTGCGATAGGTAACCATTCCCATTCTCTCTCCTTGAAAGTCGTCACGATTCCACCTTAGCAGGTATCCATTAAATACTGGATCGATAGATAGATCTACCCTTTTATATTCCTCAAAATTTAGAGAATCTGCGATATTTTCCGCTTCATAATATCGATAATCAGTAGCACCTTCAAAGGGATAAAAATAAATCGCCGTAGACTCTTCTGGAATACCATGAATTCCCCCTTCTTTACCTGCCGCACAGGCAATTAAGAAATCCGATTCTAAATCAGAATTTAAGGCTATGTACTCTGCCAAAATATTATCGTCCAATACCAAAATATCATCTCCAATACAAGAAGAAAAATACAAGCACAATAATATTATTACATAGCGATACATAAAGACAAATATCGTTTAATAATCTAAATCTCAATGTCGCTCCCCAACTAATTAGACAGAATAAGTTATGGACTAAGACTTAACCACTTTAAACGCTGTACTTTTAAGTAAAGAACTGTCCTTCAACTTAAATATATAAACACCATTATTCAATGTTTCCATATCAACAGTCAAGGTTCCATTATCGCTTGAGAAAGTGGATATAAAACTACCCGTGATGCTATATACTTCTATAGCAAAATTCTGTCCTTTGTAGTGGATCATTACACGATCATTGGTAGGATTAGGCATAACTGAAATTGCGTTTCCTTCAATCTCAATCGTAGAAGTAGTAAGGTCTCCACCATCACAATTTTCATCAATACCATTATTCGGAATTTCTTCTGCTCCAGGGTAAATGGCGTCATTCGTATCGTCACAATCATCAATCGAATAAAAGCCATCCATGTCTTCGTCAAGATATAAAGTATTACTTGTGGTATTAGTTACAATGGGTGGATTCAAATCAAAATAAATACTTGCCGTATTTTCCACAGTAATCCCTTCTTCGACATTTTCGGCTAAACCAATTTTATAACTGACGAAACCTTGACTTGCCACACTATCTTGTTCTGCTGGAGCTAAATTTATTTGATCAAAAACGAATAATAATATACTATCGTTAGACATACTTATTGTAAGTTTTTCCTCGTGACTACTATCCAGATATTTGAAAGTAGTCGGATCAAAATCACTATCCAAAGTATCTATGATGACCACTTTGGTCGCAGGTCCATTCCCTAGGTTTTGGAAGCGGATAGTATAAAAAAAGTCTTCCTCAATATTACTATACAATTCGCTATCTGAAGGTACCACGCTTTTATCATTTGGATCGTATGAACATGCTATAATCGGAGACGCTTGATAATGCGCCAGTTGAACTTCTGGCTCTACATTAAGTGTGGTAAATGACTCAGAATCTATTGATTGTCCAATTGTAAAATCTGGAGGGCCAGGCATTGTCAATCGTAACTGTCTTTGATATTTATCAAAAGGTACTAAATCCGTATAATTCCATCCCAGTAAATAATCATTAATAACTATATCAGGTGGAGCATCAAGATATTCCTCAATTATCACATTTTCATCAATTCGATACCAAAGTATTCCGCTTTCTGTACCACTTCCATTATTTATAATTTGAGGTGTAACGATTACATCTTCGTGGCAAGTGAGTGGACCATGAGCCACAAAAGTAGATAGATTAGAAACCTCTTCAATCAGTTTAATTCCCCAAATCAAAGTATCTGCAAATGCATCAAAACCTACCTCAATATCATAGATTAATGGTGATGTCGTAATGAGATAATCGACATCATTAATTAGTAAAGTAATTTCATAATCACCTTCTGAGAGTAGCAATCCGTTCATACCATTGGTAATTGTATAAATTGTATTTTCTGGATCAACTGACAGATTATAGCTTTGAACTAAATCTTCAGATCCGTTATAAATTCCATCTTCAGATTCGTCAAAGAAGACGAGAGTAGGAATTAGTTGTTGGGTACAATCTTCTTCAACATCTACATTTATATCAACACATACTTCCGTTGAACATCCACCTTCAGAAATCGTCAAACAATACGTATTAGATTCGACAGGAGTTATCACTAAATTGGCAGTGGTCTCTCCATTAGACCATAGATAAGTTGCATCACTGGCGGAAGATGTAGATATTATTTCCGTTGATTCACCCAAACAAAGTTCTGTATTTGCTGTAAGACTGAGATCAGGATTTTTTATGACATTCACCCATGTACATTCTACTCTTTCACAAACATCATCCACGATAGTTACGCAATATTCCGAGGAATCAATTGGATTTATGGTAATGGATTCAGTAGACGATCCATTATTCCATATGTATTGAGCATCGATATTTCCCATAGTGGCGGAGATCGTAATACTATCCAATCTACAAATAGAAATAGTATCTTGAAGTACATCAGTACCATCGATGACATTCACGACAGTACATTCTACTATTTCACAAATATCATTTGTCACAGTGACACAGTATGTAGTAGTATCGGATGGGCTGACCGTAATAGTCTCTGTTCCAGCACCGGTATTCCACAAATAAGTATTCTCCAAGGTTGATGTAGGTGCCTCTAAGAGGATACTACTACCCAAACATAAATAAACGCTATCCAAAGTATAAGTGAAATTTATATTGATTACCATTTGAGATTCACTAGTACAACCTACTGCATCTTCAACCGAAGCAATGATTGTATATTCTCCTGGGACACTTGTTTCTTCGTAAACAGTAAGTTGGTCATTATCATTGACGCCATCAGAAATTACAAAATCTAAAGCACCAAATCCAGGGCCAGATTGCCAATTAATAGAATATGGAGCAGTACCGCCAATCACTTCTACATCCAAGGCGATTAGGTTATCCTCCACTCCATCTTGACAAACAGAAGTCTGGCTTGCATTCATTATACTTTCAACAGCATCGGTCACAAAAACTTCAGTTTCTTGAACGCCTGTACAACCTAGATCGTCAGTAACAGTCACGATATAAACCGAAGTAGTCGTTGGCGAAACTATGATTGAAGAAGTTGTCTCCAAACCTGGTGCGCCCCATTGATATGATTCGAAATTTTCTGTTCCACCCGAAGGTAAAGCGATGACTTCGACGCTTTCTTCACCACAGGTGGCGATAGGATTATTAAAATTGACATGGACATCTGGATATATCGTAACTTGAATTTGTTTTTTACTGGCATTACAAGATGAATCACTGCCAACGGTGTATGCTTCGTACACTAAAATCTGAATAGTATCCGTAATATTTATTAATGTATTATCAATAGTACCAGAACCATTCAAAAAATTAAAATCAGTCTCACCAATAACGGAAGGATTAGAGATTACTTCCACAATTATTTCTGAAATAGATCCATCACCGGTCACTAAGTCAATTGCTAAAGTAGCTCCATTACAAATTTCTACATCTTCGGCAACTATATTTGACGGTTCAGAACAATTTATTTCCCAATTAGGTCCTGAAATGGATGGATCGATATTACATGGATTGTCTTCCCAACAACCCGTCACTGCGTCAGAGGTCGTTTGAAAAGAAACACTAAGATCATTATTAGAGCAATCAGAAATAGAATTAGT
>CALBEE010000213.1 GCA_937927575.1 uncultured Saprospiraceae bacterium
GAAAGCTAGCATAGCTCCAAATCTTTTTCTATCTATGACATCACTGGTGCTATTAAGATTAGTTCCATTAGAAAGCGAAACATCATTTGGAAGGATCAAGGCATTGGCGGTCCTAGTGTCTAAGCTTCTACTTATAGTATTGTAGATCGTAGCAAAGCTAGTATGTAGAATAAGACCAGAATATACTTCGCTAACATGCTGAAGAGAAACTTCGAGATTTTGTGAAGTGAAGTCATTTGTAGATTCGAATGCTGAACCCACACTTCTTCCAGGATTAATATCTATACCGCCATTTCTTTTATCTGAAAATTGATCTCTTCCATAACTGGTTACTAATTCTAAATTGTCTAATAGTCTATAGTTTGCTTTTAGATTTAGAATACTTCTAGTTACATTATCATTATGCAAATTTTTATTTATCGACCAATAAGGATTATCATAAACGCCCATTCGATACGATCGTTGAAAACCATTTTCTAGTTCGTATGCACTCAAATCATTGCTAGGATCTGATGACATATTACTATTGTCAAACGAAGGAGCAGTCCTTAATAAGCCCAGCATAATACCAGAAAGATTACTTCCTCTTTGTGATCTTTGCGTATCAGTTTTGTTGATGGCAGCGTTAGCACTTATACCTAATTTATCATTTACCTTGTAGTCTAGCGATGTAAAGAAATTATAACGAACAAGTTGGTTTTTAGGAATGATACCTTGTTGATTGTTATAAGCCGCAGAAGCAAAGTAGTTTAGATTATTATGTTGTCCTGAAATGTTAGCACTTATATTATTACTCAAAGCGGATTGGAAAAATTCTGTAGGATCATAGCTATTCGCTGGTATGCCATTACCGGTGCCTTGAGCTACCAATCTTCCATTACTATCAAAGTCATAATCGCTTCCATCATATTCCAGCGTTGAAAGTTCGGGTCCCCAAGAAAATCCCTCACCTGTTTCTGGACCTCTATACACTCGTTCGCCATTAGATTGCCTGCCCTGAGCATATTTATTTTGTAATGCAGGCAATGTTGACACTTGATCTAAAGATAGCATGCTTCTGACTGAGATAATTGGTTTTTGCGATTTTCCTCTTTTGCTAGTAATGCTGATAACACCATTTGCACCTACTATACCGTATTTCGCCCTTCCAGCTCCACTTTTTATTACTTCGATCGATTCTATATCGTTTGAGTTTAGATCTATTAATCTATTCGATTGATCGGTACCACCAGAAAATTTACCCCATTGCGAATTATCAATGGGCATACCATCCAAAATGATTAAGGGCTCGTTGTTTCCAAGTAAACTTCTATAGCCACGTAAAATACTAGACGTAGAGGCACCTGGAGTAAACGAGTTGGCATTTACTATTAAGCCAGCAGTTTGACTTTGCATGGTTCTAGTGGCATCTGAGACTGTTATCTGATCAGTATTACTATCAAACAATTTGTCATCTCCTCTATAATGAGATTCGTGATATCTATGATTAATTTTATGATCCTTATCGATTTTCGCTTCTGGTGCTACATCTAATGTATCGAAATTTTGATTGAATTGCGCTTCCATATTCGTGGTCAGCATCAATAAAGAAAAAAGAGAGAGTAATATTTTTGATCGCATTAGCATTGTAATTAAATCGTTTGATTTGTCTCTAAGTTAACAATTTAATTAAAATGCTCGATTAAAACACAGCTATAAGTATTTCGTTAATTGACGTTGAAATTTTAGAGAGAGTAGAGGTTTAAATTCCAAATTCCAAATTCTAAATTCCAAATTCTAAATTGCCGAGAAATCATTGACTAGTATCTATAACATATAAATACCTAATTACTAAATTCCAAAATCAACCCATAGTACCTTTCACAAGACCGCCATCTACGCTAATGGTTTGTCCAGTGATGAAAGACGAGACAGGAGACAAGAGCCAGGTCGCTAATGATGCAAGATCTTCAGGCTTGCCGAGTTTACTCATTTTAGTTTCCGATTCATATTGTAATCTTGCTTCTTCAGGTGTAATACCTAGTAACATTGATTTGTGTGCAAAGAGACGTTCCATAGCCGGAGTTGCATGATATCCTGGCGCTAAGATATTGAGGGTAATACCTTGATCGGCGATTTCTTGAGAGAGGGTTTTGACAAAACCGACTACTGCAAGTCGAAGCGAATTACTAAGCACGAGATTTTCAACAGGTTGTTTAACACTTACACTTTCTATGTATACGATCCGACCATATTGTTGCTCTATAAATCGTTCAAGTAATATTTTCGTGAATTTAACTTTCCACCTTAATATGCGTTCGTAAGAGTCATCCCAATCATCCATTTCTGTAGCTACAAAAGATTTAGCTGGTGGGCCACCTGCATTGATCAATATACCATCGATGCGTCTGAGTCCAAGCGTGCGAGTAATCTCTGACATCGTAGCATCTGTAGTGACATCACCAACTACAGTTTCGACTTGATCAGGATACGCTGCTTGTATAGCTTCAAGCTTTTCTGCACCACGCGCATTAAGAATCACATGGGCTCCTTCGTGAATTAGGGACATAGCCACAGCTCTACCAAATCCACTGGTGGCTCCAGTAACTATAAATAATTTCTCTTTGAGTTGTAATTCCATTAGAGTAGGTTGGTTAGAAATTTATAAATCTCTTTTTCGATCACATCATAATTTTCATCTGCCTTAAAGATACTTTCTATTTTGTCTAATACTTCTTGCTTTCTTGTCGGCGTAGGGTAGTGAATGCCTTTGTGTGCCATGATCGTTTCTAAAGCTTCAAAGTCACTCATCTCATCAAAAACTTGATACATTTTCTCATAGGTTTCTTGACCTACATTTTTAAGAATAGCAGATTTTTCTTCATCTGTAAATTCTTCGTTTACATTGGCAGCGTATAATAATGTAATGCAAATAAATTCGTCGTAGCTTAAAATTTCTTTCATAATATTTGAATGAATCGATGATAAAAAATGATGATTATTGAGTACTTAGATTACGCCTAGCTCTTTACCTACTTTGGTAAATGCTTCGACACATTTATCGATTTGCTCAAACGAATGTCCAGCACTGATTTGCGTCCTGATTCTTGCTTTTTCTTTAGGCACTACAGGATAGAAAAATCCAATCACATAGATGCCTTCATCCAATAACATATTGGCAAACTTTTGAGAGAGTGGTGCATCGTATAACATCACCGGAACGATAGGATGTGTCCCTTCAATAATATCAAATCCTGCTGCCACCATTTTAGATCTAAATCGAGCAGTATTCTCTTCTAATTTATCACGAAGCGCGGTAGATTCGGTTAGAATATCCAAAACTTTTAGAGATGCTCCTACGATCGCTGGAGCTAAAGTATTTGAAAATAAATAAGGTCGAGATCTTTGACGAAGCATGGCTACAATTTCTTTACTAGCAGCAGTAAATCCACCAGAAGCACCACCCAATGCTTTACCAAAAGTACCAGTGATAATATCTACTCTACCAAAGGCGTCACAATGTTCTGCACTTCCTCTTCCGGTCTTACCAGTAAAGCCAGTAGCATGACAATCATCGACCATAGTGAGTGCACCATATTTTTCAGCAAGATCACATATTTTGTCAATCTGAGCGATCACTCCATCCATGCTAAATACTCCATCAGTAGCGATCATAATTCGTCTCGCTCCAGCTGCTTTGGCTTCTTTGAGTTTGGCTTCTAGATCAGCCATGTCATTGCTGATATAGCGATATCTTGCCGCCTTACAAAGCCTTATACCGTCAATGATAGAAGCGTGATTAAGTGTATCGGAGATGATGGCGTCTTCTTTAGTAAGTATTGGCTCAAACAAGCCTCCGTTAGCATCAAAAGCAGCAGCATAAAGTATGGCATCTTCTGTCCCTACAAATTCAGCAATTTTTTGTTCTAACTCTTTATGAATGTCTTGTGTGCCACAGATAAATCTTACTGACGACATACCAAAACCATGAGAATCTATAGCCGCTTTGGCCGCTTCGATGATTTGTGGCTGAGAGGATAAGCCAAGATAATTATTGGCACAGAAATTTAATACCTCTTTGCCTTGATCTGTTCCGATCTCTGCACTCTGCGGAGTTACGATTATTCGCTCTTCTTTAAATAAACCATCTTTTCTAATTTGATCTAATTCTGCTTGTATTGCTTTATTTATTGTCTCTGACATTTTTCATTTATTTATTCAATTATTTACAAACATCCAATCATCCTCATCATTAAATTATTAATTACTAATTATCAATTATCAACTATCAAACTGTAATCTCAAATTTTTAATCATGTCTTCAGTCATAGCGTCGAGGTCGTATTCCTCTTTCCATCCCCAATCTCTGCGCGCCATACTATCGTCGATAGATTCTGTCCAACTTGCAGCAATATCTTGTCTATGATCTGGCTTGTATTTTATCTTGAAATCAGGAATAAACTTGCGAATACTTTCAGTGATTTCTCCAGGAGTAAAACTCATCGCAGAAAGATTATAACTCGTGCGAATATTAATATTTTCTTTATCTACTTGCATTAGTTCGATGGTCGCTCTGATGGCATCAGACATATACATCATTGGTAATCTAGTATCTTCAGCTAAAAAGCATTCGTATTCTTCACCCTTAATAGCAGCATGATATATTTCTACTGCATAATCAGTAGTACCACCACTAGGTAAAGATTGGTATCCAATAATTCCTGGATATCTCACAGAGCGTATATCGGTACCGTATCTATCATGATAATAATTAGACCAAAGTTCTCCTGTAGATTTGCTGATTCCGTATACAGTACTTGGCATAAGCGGTACATGTTGAGGCGTATTTTCTCTTGGAGTGGTAGTACCAAAAACGGCTATCGTACTTGGGAAGAATACTTTTTCTATTTGAAATTTTTCAGCAATCTCAAGGATCGATAAATGTCCATCAAAATTGACTTTCCAAGTTTTCATAGGATTCCATTCTCCACTTGCAGATAGGATGGCTGCCATATGATAGATCTGTGTGATTTGATGTTCGTCTACGATTTCCTCCAATCGCATCACATTCATAATATCCAAAAACTCATAAGGACTATTATTCAGAATGTCTGTCGTAGAGATATCAGTAGCCAATACATTTTCTTTGCCATGGACTTTTCTAAGTTCTGTTGCGAGTACTCTTCCAAGTTGACCATTTGCGCCTGTAATTAGGATTTTATCTTTGCTCATTACCAGTTTTATATGCTTGCAAGATAGGTCTTAAGCCTATAATATTTAAGAAGTTTGAATATTAACTTTTGCTATATGTCTTGCTAAGCTATAAAGGCTTTCTTACAAGGCTTTGACCTCTGTCGAAAGCGAAGAATAAGAAGCTCACGACTCCGAAAAAAAGCATAGATGGTATGATTATTCATTATAGTTGGGAATTCTATCTAAGAATTGGACTTCTTTAGATATTAGATTCACCTCGCAGCAATAGGTTTGTACACCATTAGTGACTAGTAAATAGGGTGCTCGGAGTGTCATATTGTATCTAGATACCTGATCGATAACAGATTGATTGATCGGTTCTTTATGGGATTTGCATTCTACAAGCAAATAGGGTTCAATATTTTGATCATAGACCACCAAGTCATACCGCTTGTACTGATCTACTACTTTGAGTGATTTTTCAACCTGTATGCGAGATATCGGATAATCAAGCTTTTGAGTCAGATAAAGTATCAGTAATTGCCTCACTAATTCTTCAGGCTGTGGTACCAAATACTTCTTGCGAATCGGATCCCAGAGATATTTGTGATCACCTTCAGACTTTATTTTTAAATAAGATTTGAATTCGTGTAAGTCTATGTCTATCATATGCTATAAGGAGCAACATCAGCCAATAAATAAGGAGCCAAATGGGTAGTAAGATCGATATGATCAAATACGTCTGAAGTGTTGATAGATATTACTTTGTAGCCTGCAGTAGACATAGATTGCAAGACTAAACGCTGCCAAAAATAATGTTCTGTTTGTTGCACATTGACCAACTCATCATATACGATTATGATCTTCTCTTTCCCTTCATCCAAAATACTTCCTTTTACAAGCTCGTAGATAGATTCTCCTTTGAGTTCATTGATGTTGTTTTTAGAAAGTAGAGCCATCATTTCGATATTATCATACTCGTCTAAGCAAGAAATGATATTTAATGATTTGCTTTGGAAAGTTCGAAAACTGGCTTGAGTAGCAGCCAGAGCAGTAGCTAGATTTTTAGCTTGATTGGACTGGCCGTAATAATCTAGAGTGACCATAGCTTGGATGGAATAGAGTTCTTTATCCTTGATTTGGTAGTTGCTTATTGCGTCCTTGCCATATACATTCGTCAATCGATAAGTAACTCCATCATAGCTTAGATGATAATCCGATGTAGATGATTCAGAGATTAAATTGACGTGGCTCCAATTGATCGTAGCGCTTATATTTTTATAGGCTTCGAATAAAGCAATGGATTGATCAATACTAGGGATGCCTTGCGCGGTAGATTCATCTTTCCAGGATTGTAAATTGATGTAAGCCAGCTGTTTACTCACGTCTATTGCATCTAAAGAAGTAAGTGTATTAATAATGCTTTTTTCTGAAGCTTCCAGTGTAGAATAGAATCTTTTCCATTCTATAAATTCCTTTTCGTCTACAAGCCAATGGCTGGCATATTGAAGTTGTTGTAGTAGGTCTTCAACTTGCAATATTTGTGTTTCGTAACTCAATGGATGAGAAGCGATTTCAAGCTTGAGATAACCATTATTCTCGATGTCTCTACGTACGACTTTTAACTCTTGAATACCTTCTTGAATAAGCGCAGACTCATGATTGCGACTATTAAATCTTTTGCTATACCTTTTCAAATGGGCTTGCGTAGCACTTTCCCAATTGGATAAAGCAAACATCACGAGATCGGTAAACTCTTGAAAGCTACTCTTCGGAAGATCGGACATTATAAAGCCCATCTTCTTTTTGATAAGATCTAGTTCAGATCGACTTTGGTGATGTTGATAATTAATTAGGTGTTGAGTGACTTCCTTTTTGATGGATTCGAGCCTCAATTTTTCAGCATCTACTATTTGTTGCAGCCCTTTTTGCATACCGTTTTTAATGGCGCGTACCGTGTTGATCCACAAATTGAGGTATTGCTGTAGACTATTCGAATCATCTGTAGAATAAAATGTTTCATTCAGAGGGTCTATGTCGATATATTTCACCCATGTTTTTTTGTGACTCGCTATGATGGTTTCAAGCCTCTCACTAGATAGCGTGGAAATGTCTGGCGTATCCTTAAAGCTTGGGTGTAGTAATATTTCATCCTTGATGCTTAGTCCATTTACTTCTAGGAGTGCTTTGTATTGTCTACTCAAAGAGGCTTTGTTTATGGGATAAGAGTGAGCGTAAGCTTCTTTGAGGCGAGTCATCTCATTTTGAAATAGTAATGAGACTTCATCGGTGGGAATGCTAGGTTCGACTAAACTGTGATGTACTTGGTAATCCTCCAATAATCGCTTCGTATGCAAGTCACAGGCTATGGTTATAGGCTCACGAATAATCAGCAGATTTAGAATGTCTATTAGAGCTATAAAGCTTGCCGATTGCACTTGTACAGATTGATTTGATTCCAAAGCAGTATAGGCCTGCAATTGAGTAGGAGAGAGATGTTCTGTGGGTAGAAACGGCGTCATAAGCTGGTTGTATCCGACAAATATATATTAATAATAAAACATATGTATTTTATTATGATATGTATTTGTAGAATTGCTAATTAACAAGTTGAACGGAACTAAATTAGTCTTATCAAATGTTAATTGATTAAGATGGCGACTAAAAAGAAATATCTAAGTTATATTGAAGAAACAAGAAAGCATCATTCTGAAATTCAGAAGATAGCCAAAACTTCTACAAGAAAAGCTATTGCCGCTTCACACAGTAAATCTGTTCCAGTCACTTTTATGGAAGGAGAGGATATAGTGAAAGTAGGACCAAAAGGTAAAAAAGAGATAGTTGGTAAAGTGAAGAATAATAGAAGAAAAGTGAAAGTAGGTGCAAAAACAAAATTATCTAAGAAATAGGCGTCTTAGAGTCTTTGGAGGGCCTAATGGTTCTGGTAAATCCACTATACTAAATCAAATTGATTCTAAATACGATTTAGGGTACTACATTAATGCTGATGATATAGAAAAGATCCTTAAAGCTACTCAAAAGCTTAGGTTATCAGATTTTGGAATTAGTAATTTTTCGCAAAAAAGATTTAATTCATATTTACAGAAACATTCTATTGTTAAAAAAGCTAAGAGTGAAGGCTATGAAATCGATCTGTTTTTCAAGAATGATGAAATCTTAAATCCAGATGAAAACTCACATTCCTATGAAGCTGCTTTTCTCGCAGATGTATTAAGGCATGAGCTATTCAAATTAGGGAGGAAATTTGCTTTTGAGACGGTAATGTCACATGATTCAAAGATTCAATTCTTCAAAAAATCCTCTAAATCAGGTTATAAGAATTACCTATATTATATATCGACAGAATCGCCATTGATAAATATAGAGCGTGTTAAGCAAAGGGTAAAGTTAGGTGGACATCCAGTAGCTGAGGAAAAAATAAAAAGTCGGTATTTCAATTCTATGAAAAATTTGAAATCTGCGGCTCGTTCAACATATAGAACTTTCGTTTTTGATAATTCAGGATCAAAACCAAATCTAATTTTGGAGGTGTTTAATGGTGAAGAAGTCACCTTCTATCATGAAGAAATTCCACATTGGGTAGACAAATATTTGCTTGGTTGATAATAGAGTAGAAGTCTCAACATTGGGTCATAAGCACTGCTGCACCGTTTTAGCCCAGCTTGGCGTAGTATTTGGATAGTATAATAGTATTGTGTGGATAGTTTGAATTTATCCTTTAAAGGATCATTTTGAATTATACGCAACATTCGTATGTTTGTGCGAATATCGATTTCGACCTGAGAATTGGCTTTAATGGCAATGTTCGAGATCAAAGGTGAGTATGAATCTCACATATTTTCTAACTAATCTAACTCGGATGGACCCAGCGGAACATGATACGTTACTACTACAAGCAGAACAACGAACTAATCCAGTTAGATGGATTACAGGATGATTGCTGGATAGATATTAGAGCACCATTTGATCATGGTGAACTCGAGCAATTAGCTAATACTCTTTCTGTACCTCTTGATTACTTTACCGATTCACTAGATGTGGATGAGCGATCGCGTTATGAACGTGAAGATGACGTCGAGCTTATCATTATTAATACACCAGTAGCTAATGAAGATAATCGCGAAAGTGATCCTATATATATAACTGTACCTATTGGGATCGTTTTGGCTAAAGGCCATATTATTACCTTGACTTCTAAGGATGATACCGTATTAGAGAAGTTTAGTAATAATAAAGTGAAAAACTTTAATCCTAGAGATCGTAAGAAGTTTATCCTTCAAATATTCGAACAAAACGTATTGGATTATCTCTATAGACTTAAACAATTAAACCTTAAGAGGAATCTGATCGAACAAAGTCTCTATGATAGTAGCCGTAATAAAGAACTACGTCAGTTATTGAGAATTGAAAAGAGTTTGGTCTATTTCGTCAATAGTCTCAATGCCAATGAGCTGCTCAATCTTAAGATGAAAAGGACGGACTTCCTCCAAATTCGAGATTTAGAATATCATACCGATCTATTTGAAGATATCATCATCGACAATGGACAAGCCTTAGAGGTGGCTAATGTACATACTAACATATTGAGTAGTACCATGGAAGCATATGCCTCTATTGTGTCTAATAATATGAATGTTTTTATCCATCGCTTGACGATTATTACCATCATATTAATGGTACCTACATTGGTAGCTTCATTCTATGGGATGAATCTCAAATATTTGCCCATGCAAGATGCCGAATATGCCTTCATAATTATCATACTTGTGAGTATCATTTTAGGAATCGGTCTAATTTGGTTTTTTAAAAGACGGAATCACTTCTGATAAAAATGTAACATACGTTGTTTCCTCATTAGCAGGCAGTTAGTGATTTAAAAGTGAGAGTTACCAACAAATCAACATATTAGTAAAATTTTTATTATGTTGATTATAAGCGAGTTATACACTTTATCCACAATGTGTTAATAACTTTTGAGTTTTCACATTCTTTTCTCTAGCACTTTTTACTCATATTTGTACTCGATTCGGATGGTAAACAACCTGAATAAATCGAACCTTTTTTCAACACTATATTTTCCTGAGACGGCATACCTGTTAATTAGTCCGCTTCAAATAAAGTATAATCACTGAGTTTGAACGTTAAGCAGTCCTAACTCAGACATATTACGAAAAGTTTATATTAGTGTTGATGATATATGTGCAGTGTGAGAGAGAAAAAACTATTACAACATTATATATAAATCAATTCAATGAGTACATCCATCGAGCCTATCTTACAGGACAACCCCAACAGATTTGTTCTGTTTCCAATCCAGCATGACGATATCTGGAATTTTTATAAAAAATCAGAAGCGTCTTTTTGGACAGCCGAAGAAATAGATCTTCACCAAGATCTTTCAGACTGGGAGAATAAGCTTAATGATGATGAGAAGCATTTTATTAAACACGTTTTAGCATTTTTCGCTGCGAGTGATGGAATCGTAAATGAAAATCTTGCTGAAAATATGGTGACTGATGTACAGTACACTGAGGCAAAATTCTTCTACGGATTTCAGATCATGATGGAGAACATTCACTCAGAGACTTACTCACTATTGATTGATACCTATATTAAAGATAATGCAGATAAGGATTACCTATTCAATGCTATCGAGCACATGCCATGTGTAGCTAAGAAGGCAGATTGGGCCCTGAGATGGATTGATAATGGATCTTTCGCTGAGCGTTTGATTGCATTTGCGGCCGTTGAGGGAATATTCTTCTCTGGGTCGTTCTGTTCTATCTTTTGGTTAAAGAAGAGAGGACTAATGCCAGGACTTACATTCTCTAATGAATTGATCAGTAGAGACGAAGGTATGCATTGTGATTTCGCTTGCTTATTATACAATGAGCATATCGAGAACAAGCTAGATAAGTCTTTAATTCAAGGAATGATAACCGATGCAGTGGAAATCGAAAAGGAATTTGTATCTGATGCACTTCCTGTAGGTCTAATCGGAATGAACTCAGATTTGATGTGTCAATACATCGAGTTCGTAGCTGATAGATTACTCGAATCACTAGGAAACGAAAAAGTATATAACGTTGAGAATCCATTCCCATGGATGGAGCTGATATCTCTACAAGGAAAAACCAACTTCTTTGAAAAGAGAGTAGGCGATTATCAGAAATCAGGAGTGATGGCTGATAAGGAGAAGCAGGTATTCAGTTTGGACGAAGACTTCTAAATCTTTCGCATGATTTAGAAGAATATGAAATACGCATTTCAGTATTTCATCAGAGTTAAAGCTCTGCACTTCATAGGCTGGACGAAACCTACAACCTCCCTCGACAGGACTCAATACCGCTGCTGACATAGTAGCAAACTTCAAACAGAGGTAAGAAAACTGTTTGATTTTATGAAAACTACATTATTTAATCTCCTAAACTCAACACCAATGCAAGTATTAAAAAGAACTGGCAAAAAAGAAGCAGTTAGTTTTGACAAAATCACAGCAAGAGTAAAGAAGCTTTGCTATGGATTAGATAGTAATTTTGTAGATCCTACAGGTATAGCCATGAAGGTAATTCAAGGTCTATATGATGGTGTTACTACTACCGAATTAGATAATCTTGCAGCTGAAACTGCAGCATCGATGGCAACTAACCATCCAGATTATGCTCAATTAGCCGCACGTATTTCGACTTCTAATCTTCATAAGAACACGGATAAGTCGTTTTCTAATACCATCGAAAAATTATACAATTATATAGATCCAAAGACTGGCGAAAAGGCAGGTCTTATCGGTGATGATTCTTATAAAATCATCATGGACAATAAAGCAAAATTGAACTCTGCTATCATATATGACAGAGATTATAATTTTGATTTCTTCGGATTCAAAACTTTAGAAAGATCGTACTTATTAAGATGTGATGGAAAAGTAGTAGAGCGTCCTCAGCATATGTTGATGAGAGCAGCAGTGGGTATTCACGGAACTGATATCGATGCAGCCATAGAGACATATAACTATATGTCAGAGAAGTGGTTTATACACGCTACGCCTACTTTATTTAACGCAGGTACACCAAAGCCACAATTGTCTTCTTGCTTTTTATTGACGGCAACAGATGATAGTATCAGTGGAATATTCGAAACTCTAACAAGATGTGCTAAGATTTCGCAATCAGCTGGAGGAATTGGATTAAGCATTCATAATATCAGGGCTAAAGGATCATACATCAAAGGAACTGGTGGTACTTCTAATGGTATCGTTCCGATGCTTAAAGTATTTAATGATACTGCTCGTTATGTAGATCAAGGTGGAGGAAAGAGAAAAGGAGCTTTTGCGATTTACTTAGAACCATGGCACGCAGATATTCATGACTTCCTAGACCTTAAGAAAAACCACGGTAAGGAAGAGATGAGAGCTAGAGATTTATTCTACGCGATGTGGATCTCGGATCTCTTTATGAAGAGGGTTCAAGAAGGTGGCGATTGGTCATTATTCTGTCCTAATGAAGCTCCAGGATTGCATGATACTTATGGTGCAGAATTCGAAGCATTGTATACTAAGTACGAAGAAGAAGGAAGAGCGCGTAAGACGATCAAAGCGCAAGATCTTTGGTTCTCTATATTAGAATCGCAAATCGAAACAGGAACACCATACATTCTATACAAGGATGCAGCAAACGAAAAATCAAACCAGAAAAACTTAGGAACGATAAAGTCATCAAACCTTTGTACTGAGATCATGGAGTATACAAGTCCTGATGAAGTAGCCGTTTGTAATCTTGCTTCTATCTCTTTACCAAAGTTTGTAAAACAAGATTCTCAAGAGTTTGATTTTGAGAAACTACACGAAGTGACGAGAGTAATTACAAGAAATCTCAATAAGATTATCGATGTTAATTATTACCCTGTTATAGAAGCACAAAATTCTAACTTCCGTCACCGTCCGATCGGTATTGGAGTACAAGGATTAGCTGATGCATATATGATGTTACGTATGCCTTTTGATGGTGCAGAAGCCAAGCAATTGAATAAAGATATATTCGAAACGATCTATCATGCTTCTGTGACAGAGTCGAATGCTCTAGCCGCTAAAGAAGGTACTTACGAATCATATGAAGGTTCTCCTGCAAGTCAAGGAATACTACAATTTGACATGTGGAATGTGACACCGTCTAATAGATACGATTGGGCAAAGACTAAAGCGGACATCAAAAAAGATGGTATGCGTAATAGTCTATTATTAGCACCAATGCCAACAGCATCTACATCTCAGATATTAGGTAACAACGAATGTTTTGAGCCATATACATCTAACATATACTCTAGACGTACATTATCAGGAGAATATGTAATCATTAACCGTCACTTATTACAAGACCTAATCAAGTTAGGAGTATGGAATGATGAGATGAAGCAGAACTTAATTGCTGCAAACGGATCCATACAAAATTTAGATTTACCTCAAGATATTAAAGACCTATACAAGACAGTATGGGAGATCAGTCAAAAAGTAATTATCGATCAGTCTGCAGATAGGGGAGCATACATTTGTCAGAGTCAGAGTCTCAATTTATTTGTTGAGAATCCAAACTTTGGTAAATTAAGTTCAATGCACTTCTACGCATGGAAGGCAGGCCTTAAGACAGGTATGTATTACCTAAGATCTAAAGCTGCGGTAGATCCGATTAAATTTACTTTGGATAAGCAACACCAAAGAGTACAAGCTAAGGCCACTGCCGGCGTAGTTGATCTTGCCGAAGATCAAGAACCAGCATATGCAGAAGGTGAAGTATGTACTATGGAAGATGGATGTCTAAGCTGCGGAGCATAGACTCTACTAAAAATAATTCATCCCAAAGGCCATCTAGATTAATTTCTGGATGGCTTTTTTAATTTTAGCAAGACTTGTTCTTTAAATAGATTTTTAAAATATTAAATTCAGATTCAATTTTAAGGTGACATGAAAGATTATTCTTCTATTATTAATAATATTAATCGCTACGTAAGCTTAAGCTCTGAAGAAGAAGAAAACTTAGTATCGATTATAAAAACTTCTAGAATAAAGAAGAAGCAATTTATAATTCAACCAGGCTTCGTTTGTCATAGTAGGACCTATATCGTAGAAGGGGCATTTAGAGTTTATTATTTGGACAAAGATGGAAAAGAACATACAGTAAGCATAGGTGTGGAGGATTGGTTCGTCACGGATTTTCAAAGTTATATTGATCAGTCTCCTGCAGTTAATTTTGCCGAAGCTTTAGAGGATTCCCTGATTTTTCAAATGCGTTACGATGATATAGAGGCATTGTGTAAGAAGTTTCATAATCTAAGTGAGTATTTTAGATTAACCACCGAAAAGGCATTCGCTTTTTCTCGGCGAAGAGTTATTTCGAGTATAAGTAATACTGCAGAAGAAAGATATGATGAATATGTGGCTAAATATCCTCACATCGTACAGCGAGTCCCTCAATATATTTTGGCTTCTTACTTAGGCATGTCAGCAGAGTTTTTGAGTAAGATTAGAAAGCAAAAAATGCAAAAATCTTGAACTAGTTCAATAAGGTTTCTTAATCTACTTCATTTTTAGTCCTAAACTTAGTATTGATCTTTGTGATATAATTATTTACTCACAAAATATATATACTATGTCAAGTAATAGTAAATTAAACTATTCGCAGCTGTTCCAGCAATTAAGGACAGATCTAGCCCAAGTATTGCCTGAAGAATCTTTAGAGGTTTTTGATGATGATGCATTGCAATTAGGAGATTTCATCAAACAAATTTTAAAAGTCAATACAGGAGAAAAAGCGCCAGATTTTACTCTAAACAATGCAACCGGCGAAAATATTAGACTCTATGAAGTACTCAAAGAAAGTCGAGTTATACTCGTGTTTTACAGAGGTACTTGGTGTCCTTATTGTAATTTAATTTTATCTCATTATCAGTCGTATTTGACTCAGTTTGAAGAAAGAGGAGCAACTCTAATCGCCATTTCTTCGCAAACTCCAGATCAGTCTTTGTCTATTCAAGAAAAGAATAATTTGGAATTTGAAGTGTTGAGTGATAATGGAAATTTAGTGGCTCAACTTTATACTCATGTTTTTAGAAACGGAGACAAGCCTTTAGCCGAGATGGCTAAATTAGGTTACGATTTCGATTCTTTCTATGGCAATGATTCTAAAGAAATTCCTGTGCCTGCTGTATTCATTGTCGAAAAAGATGGAACTATATCCTTTGCAGAATCTGAAGGAGGTGACTACAGGAAAAGAACTGAAGCTTCGGTATTATTATCTCATCTTTCTAAATAAACCTGTCATGATAAACAACATTTTAATATTTCTGATGCTTCTAGTCTATTCCCAGAATATGCATTCTCAAATATCAAAAGTACTAGAAGTAGAAACCAATGCTATCCAAGACTTAAATAGCGAAGAAGCATGGAATATAGTCAATGATTGGACAAAATTAAATACGCTTGTCCCTGAACTAGTGGCTTCCACTAAGGTAAAGGGAAAAGGAATTGACGCTTCATGGGATATCATTTTAATGAATGGAGGATTGATTTCCGAGGAAATGATTTATTATGATGAAAATGAAAAAACGATGTCCTATAGTATGACTAAAACTCCAATGCCCATAACTGATTATGTGGGTATAATAAAAGTGGAGGCCTATGGTATTAGTAAATCGTTAGTTTCGTTTTATACTCTATGTAATACCTCGGATAAGAATTATGATTTTATAAAAAATACGTTTGAATCTTTTCAGAAAACGTACTTATCTAATTTAAAACAGTAAATATGAATAAGAAGATATATTTAATCACAGGTGTATCAAGCGGCCTGAGAAAAGCCTTAGCAGAAACTATTGTTGACGCTGGGAATTATGTGATTGGTACATTGAGAAGTGAACGAGAAGTCAGTGAATTTAATGTGAAATATAATGGTCGAGCAGAAGCCATTAAATTGGATATAACTGATTTGCCTTCAATCGATTCACACGTCAAAAATATCATATCAAAACACTCTAGAATAGACTGCCTAATTAATAACGCAGGTGTGGGTTTTTCTGGAGCCATTGAAGAAGCATCGATAGAAGAGGTACGAAAAGTATTCGAATCAAATTTTTTCGGAACATTGAAATTAACACAAGCAGTATTACCATATATAAGAGAAAGGAAAAATGGAAGCATAATTCAGATTTCTTCACATGCAGGTGTTAAGGCATTTGCTGGATTCGGAGTATATAATGCCAGTAAGTTTGCCCTCGAAGGATTTAGTGAAGCCCTCGCTCAAGAAGTGGCACCATTAGGTATAAAAGTGGTTATAGTTGAACCTGGTCCTTTTAGAACCAATTTTGCCGGACGATCCTTGGTCAGAGCAAAAATGCAGATTGAAGAGTATAGTGAAACTGCTGGTAAGTTTAGAAAAATATTGGATAACGTACATGGCAAGCAAGAGGGTGATCCACATAAAGCAGCTGCTGTGATTCTTGAGTTTGTCAATTCGGATTCGACGAGTCTCAGATTGCCTTTAGGGACTATTCCATTAAAAACTATAGACGCTAAGATTGAGAGCTTACAGAATGATCTCAATGCTAATAGAGCATTAGCCATACAAGCAGTATTTTAAATGATTGATGCTAAATTACTATGTCTATAATGTGATAAGAAGTTAATTAGTACTACTTTGAGTTTTTTATTTTGTAATCTTTATTCAATATATCTGATATGATAATAAGCAGTCTTGCTTTAGTTCGGTCTTATCTCTTTCTCTTTTTTATAATCATATGTTTTGCTTGTAATAATAGTGATGGTATAAAAAATAATGAAATGAACGATAGGCTAGAATCTAATATAGTTAATACACCAACCCAATTGCTAAGACATGTAGTTTTATTCAATTTTAATGATCAAGCTACAGAAGATGTGGTAAATCAAATCGAACAAAAGTTTGCTGTGTTAGCAAAGGAACTCAACGTAATTCATGATTTTGAGTGGGGAATTAATAATAGTCCTGAAGGTTTAGATAAAGGGTTGACACATTGTTTCTTAGTGACCTTTTTATCAGAGAATGATAGGGCCGCATACCTTCCGCATCCAAAGCATAAAGAATTTGTTGAGTTTATTGGACCCTATGTTGAAGATGTGACGGTTGTAGATTATTGGACGAAATAGTCAACGAATTACCATGGTTTCGGAACTTTTTCCAATACAATCATAATTCGATATGGGCTTCCTTTTGGTGTGACTTGTTCCTTTTTGATACGTCTAACTGGTATTAATAATCATTAAAATATAAAATACATGTTCGAAAGTCTTAAGCGTATTGCAATGCAGAAATTAGTTGAGAAAATGGCATCTAACAAATTAGGTGGGGCAGAAACTTCAGCAGCAGCCGAAGAAGGTGCAGGTGCATTAATGGAATCTATTCAGAGTAAATTAGCTGGAGGAGGCCTATCAGAAGTAATGGAAATGTTTAAAGGAAACGATCTTTCGAACAATGGTGTTTTCGGCGAGGCAAAGAATAAGTTGGCAGCGATTTTACAAAATAAGGGCATGTCAAACGAAGAAGCTCAAGTGGAGGCAGAAAGAACAGCTCCTGATTTAATTGCCGGATTAAAAGAAAGATTTGAGTCTAAGGCTGAAGAAGATCAAGAGTTTAATTTAGAGAATCTTGCAGGAATGGTTCCTGGAGATATACTTAATAAGGCGCAAAGTTTATTAGGAGATAATGCTGGAGATTTGCTTAATAAAGCAAAGAATCTCTTCTAAAATATAGAAGTTTTATACTGTGTATAATAGCCCATTGCATTGCAATGGGCTATTTTTTTTACTCTGTTTTCAAGCAAGTCATAAAGGTAATTGATTGTAATATTTGGCTTTAAAACACTTTTTTATTAGTGACTAAATACTTTTTTTGAACATATGAAAACAAGTAATTCTACGCTATGAATAACTTTAAATTCCTATGATATTTAATTCCAATATTAACCAAACCCAAAAAGAATCAAATCATGAGTACTAATGCGAATAGTGGAAAAATAATATTTTCAAAAATAGAACAGTTGCCTCCAAATTGGATAGATGATCCTTCTTCAGTATGGACAGTTTGGGATAAGAATACATACTATTTATGGGGAGCCAATTCCATGAATTATGATCTTAAACAAGGTGATGGATTGATGGGAGCAGGTATGGCAGGATCTAATGGGCCTACGCTGGGATATGCTCATGATCATTATGTCGGTTTGGATACCATGGATTATTCCACTACTCGAAATCCTGGAGTATTTAAAAAATTAGAAACACTGCTTTTGGCAGGAAACGATATTGTGGTGCCCACTTTTAAAGGATGTTACTCCTTGGGTACAGGAATCGCTCATGAAAATCCTGGATGGCAAAAGATACAACTTCAAATTATGGAGGGATTAGTTAGTTTGGTAGAGAATGCTAGCGCTATGGAAACTTCTGATGATACCTTCTGGCCAGATTGTCGAACTCAAGTATCTGTATCAGACGGAAGGGGAGGAAATCGAATGGATTCTATCTGCAGTAGAGTATTTAGACCTCAATTGGATGCTGAGACGATTGGGGCAGTAAAAATTAAGACAGTGGAAGACTTGAAAATAATTGTTGCTAAACTGACTTAGGTGTATAAAAAGTTGAAGTGAATATATTATATAGAATCTTGATATTATTCTAGGATGGAATTAACAAGATCTACTACTCCTATTCCGGCTTTTTCTTGTAGTACTTTTAGATTTTTTCTTTGTTGTAATTCATAGGATATATGTGGTTTAGGATCGATATAAACGATCTTACATTGATCATTAACGAAGTCAATTAAACTTGCGGCAGGATACACTTGCATACTCGTTCCTATGATAATAGCCATATCGGCATCATGCATTTCATTCACAGCCTTATCTAGCATGGGAACAGCTTCACCGAACCATACGATGTGCGGTCGCAGTTGATGGCCTGTCTTTGACAAATCGCCAGTATGCAAATCCTCACTCCAGAGCTGTACATCGTCCGAATACTTGGTACATCTTACTTTGTTTAGTTCACCATGTAGATGAATGATATTGGAAGATTCAGCTCGTTCATGTAAGTTGTCCACATTTTGAGTAATGATCACGACCTCATGATGATCTTCCAGTTTTCTTAAGGCTATATGCGCTGCGTTTGGTTGTACTTCTTTGAGCTGTCTTCTGCGGTCATTATAAAATTGTAAAACCAAATCTTGATTTTTAGCCCAACCTTGCGGTGTAGCTACTTCCATTACATCATGCCCTTCCCACAATCCGTCTGCATCTCTAAATGTGGAGATGCCACTCTCTGCAGAAATACCGGCTCCTGTTAGTACTACTATTTTCATATATGCTGATCTTAAATTTTATTAGTACAATATAGTACTGTTTTTCAAGTACGACTTTTTTAGATCCTATGTTTATTTATTTATATTTAAAATATCCAATACCTCATAGATGCCTAGCTCAAACAATATCTCCACTTTCTTCGAAGGATTAAAAGTCTTAGATCTTTCAAGCATTTTAGCAGGCCCTCAAGTAGGTTCCTTTTTTGCAGAATTGGGTGCGCAAGTTATTAAAATTGAAAATGCTAAAACATATGGAGACGCTACCAGACAATGGAGATTGGAAGAGGAAAAGGGTAGTGATACTGTAAGCAGTTATTACGCTTCAGCTAACTATAATAAAGAGTCGATCTTTTTAGACCTAAGTGATACTTCCCATTATCAAAAACTATTAGAGTTGGTAAAAGAAGCAGATATTCTCATCTCTAACTTTCAGCCACATATATCCGCTAAGTTGAAAGTAGATTACCCTACCTTATCAAAACATAATGATCAGCTTATCTATGCGCAATTATATGCATATGCTGCTGAAGATACTCGTCCTGGATACGATCTAGTGATGCAAGCGGAGACAGGATTTATGTCTATGAATGGATATCCTAATGGCGATCCTGCTAAAATGCCAGTGGCCATGATTGACCTTATGGCTGCACACCAATTAAAGGAGGCCATTTTAATAGCCCTAATAAAAAGGACTCATGATGCAGCAGGTTCGCTCGTCGAAGTATCTTTATACCAATCGGCAATCGCTTCATTAGCCAATCAAGCCAGTAATTATTTGATGGCTGGACACATACCTAAGAAGTTGGGTAGCCTCCATCCTAATATTGCACCTTACGGCGATATCTATACAAGTAAAGATGATGTTACATTCATTTTAGCAGTAGGAAGTAATGTTCAGTTCAACAAACTAGGGAAAACCCTTAGTTGTGAGAGACTATTATCGTCTACATTTAGAACTAATAGTGATAGATTAACTAATAGGTCAACCTTAAACGAACTTCTTCAGTCTAAATTTAGTCTGAGGCAGTATCAGGAAATCAGCGGATTATTAGTTAAAAATAATATTCCCTTCTGTCGTGTGCTTTCGTTAGACAGAGTATTTACTGAAAGATTAGCCAAAGACATGATTTTGGATCATGTCATAGAGGGTGACCCTGTAAAAAGTGTCTCTCAAATAGCATTTACAATTAACTAGCCCAATGGCTAAATTGCATAAGCTGTATATTTTATTAGTACAGTTTTTGCTTATATATTAGTGAAAATCAATGTATTACGCGTTTAGTTCGTAATGTGTTGAGTAACATATTTATACGTATTAGTGATTTATTTAATACATTAAAACCAATCTGTTTTGAGAAGAAATATACTCTACAGTCTGTTGTGTATTGGGATTTTTTTTGGAATTAATACTTCTGCAAAGGCCCAAGACTTACACTACTCTCAATTCTACAATTCGCCACTAAATATCAATCCGGCTATGACAGGGATATTTAACGGTGATCATCGTATTACGGGTAGTCTTCGTGATCAATGGAGATTTGTCCCAGTACCATGGTTTACTTTTAGCGGTGCCTATGATCAAAAGCTTCATATCGGTGCCACAGAACAAAGCTTCTGGAGCGCAGGCGTAAATTTCAATTATGATAGTCAAGGTGATAGTCGTATCAATCTAGCAACACTAAATCTATCGGGTAGCTATAATCGAATCCTCAATAAGAGTAATATACTCACTGGTGGATTGTTATTAGGATATTCTACGCGAGGATTCTCTGAGACTGATCTTACATGGGATAAGCAATGGAATGGTGATACATTTGATGCTAGTGCAGGAAGTGGTGAAAGCTTCGACGCCACTCGAGTTAGCTTTGTGGAGACAGCCGCAGGAATCAATTATAGATGGCAACAGTCTAATAGAACTAAAGTAGATGTAGGTGTGGGTGTATTTCACCTAATAGAACCGTCAGTATCTTATTACGACGGTGATAGTGAAAAACTTCCAAGAAGAATCAATGTAATGGGTATCGGTAATCTACAGTTATTAGATGCTATAGATCTACAAATGCATGGTCTTTTCCAAAAACAAGAAGAATATAGTGAGTTAGTAATAGGAGCTTTAGGTAAGTTCTATCTAAATCAAAAGAGAAGTAAAGAAACCCAAGTTCATCTTGGCGTTGGTTATCGTACTTCAGGAAGTGTGATACCTACTTTTGCCATAGATTATAGAGGAGTCTATGTCTCATTTAGTTACGATATAGATGCTACTAACTTTAATAATCTAGCGGATAGCAGTAGAGGAGGACCTGAATTTCATGTACGATATATCATTAAGCATGTGAAGCAGATGAAGAAATTTAAAGTTTGTCCAATTTACTAATCCATCATAATCGATAACAGACATGAGAAAGATATACATATTCTTATTCCTTAGTATCAGCATGACGGCATTGGGTCAGTCTAAAAGTGCTTT
>CALBEE010000214.1 GCA_937927575.1 uncultured Saprospiraceae bacterium
GCTCCAATTAATGTCTCCTTGGTTTCTGAATCGATAACCGTTCCTCGCAAATATCGATCTTGCGCCGTAGCCCAAAACGTGATGATCAAAAGTAAAAAAGTGAAAATTAGCCTCATGATGATAAGTTATAAAGCTAATATAGCGAATAACACAACTTAATATATTACTCTAGCTTTAGAATAAATGCCTCCAATGGATATCCGAGGAGGTGCTTTTGCTCCAAAAGGATACTTCCGTTTTCTAGAGTGAGGGTACACATGCCTTTGCATACTTGCTTGCAAAGTAGTTTTAAGTTTATTCACAAACTTCTCATCAAAACTATTTTCGTCATAATTCATATTAATATTTGGCTCACCAAAATCATTGTATTCTGCAAAAACGAATTGAGACAAATCAAAACTATCTCTAAGTCTCCCAACAATTTTCTCCAAATTATTCTTTATCATTAAATTACCAGTGTTAAAAACAAGTACAGCTTCAATAGTGTCCAACTGAGCATCTACGAGACTTTGATTTACTTGCATACTATGGTAAAATGTCAAACCATGAATTTGTTTAGGATAAATGCTATTTAATGAATCAAGATCAGGTGGAAAATAACCAGCTACATCAACACATTTTATTGGAAACAATGTGGGAAACTTCACACACTGTAGATGCCCTTGACTATGTCTAAAATCAATAAAATTAATTTGCTTAGTTCCGTTTTCTAACTCTATAAACTTATAAGTAATTGAAGCAACTACATTATCATTTTCATCTAAATACATGTAGCCCAATCGTTCTCTTCTAAATGGCAATCTTGTACTATTGCCATTTTTACTTGTATAAAAAGATACTCTTCTAAAATCGTTTTTAAGATAATTGCTGTAAGCTTCCAGTGTACTTTTCAATTGTTCTTTTTCCACAGGTCTTTTCTTGTAAAACCGTTCTACTATAGAACTATATTTATTATTCTCAATATCTTCTATCAACGACTCTTCCGTATACTCACTATTACATGAAATAAGAAATAGCATAAAACCTAATAATGTAACCACCCTCATAATATAATTTTTATTTATAATTCTATCACCCTCCATTCATAATCCGCAGTACTAATCCAGGACTCAACTCTCTACCCCGCGCTTTTTCCTTTATCTCAGAAAAGGTAAATCTAAAATCACATCCTCCTTTCCATTCCGTACAACCATAGGCCGTTTTTCCTCGCATGATTTTCCCTACTTTACACTTTGGGCATGGAGGCATTGCATCATCTTTTTTTGCCTGTTGAGTGAGAGCAGTATTTTCAAATTCTAATTGAAAGTGAGCATTTAACTTTACTATGCCTTCCACTTTCTGTCCATTCATTTTAAAACCTTTTAATTTTGTAGTGGCTTTCTTTTCGATCAGACGCTTTACCTGATTATCCGTCAGTTTCTTTTCTAGATATTTGAATGGTAGCCTCATATCACAACCAGACTTCCATTGCGTACATCCATAGCTCGTTTTCCCTTTGAGCATTTGTCCTTGTCCACATTTAGGGCAAGCCAATTCTGTGATTGTTTTTTTAAGCGCCTTGGTTTTGGTTGCTTTAGTGGTTTTCTTACCCCAAGAGTTACCTTTCTTTACACCGCCTTTGGTTTTTGATTGCGACTGCGCGCTAAATTTTGTGACTACCTTTTCCATTCTCACTTCAGTCACCAACTCCTCCACCATATGCTTCATGTCATGGATAAATCTGCCCGCACTATAATTGCCGTTTTCTATTTCCTTAAGTTGCTTTTCCCATTGGCCAGTCAGCTCGGCAGATTTCAATAGTTGATTTTGGATCGTTCCTATTAATTGTATACCGACTTCGGTAGGGATGACTTGCTTTTTGCGACGCTGAGCATACTTCCTCCTAAATAAAGTTTCGATGATATTGGCTCTTGTAGATGGACGTCCAATCCCATTCGCTTTCATGAGTTCTCTAAGTTCTTCATCGTCTACTTGCTTACCTGCTGTTTCCATCGCTCTTAAGAGAGATGCTTCTGTATAATTCTTAGGAGGCTTCGTGACTTTCTCCACAAAATTAGGCGCATGAGGCCCACTCTCTCCTACGATAAATGCAGGTAATATTTTTTCTCCTTCCTCCTTATTATCATCATTTTCATCTAATACAGATTTCTTCTTTTTTGGAAATAAAACTCTCCAACCTTCATCGATGATTTGCTTACCCTTGGCTACAAATTTGACCTCTTCTACTTCGGCATCTACCTGCGTCTTAGCCACTTTACAATCTGGATAAAAAACAGCAATAAATCTACGCACAATAGCATCATATACTTTAGACTGATCTAGACTCAAAGACTTTTGCTCTCCGGTAGGAATGATGGCATGGTGATCCGTTACTTTTTTGTCATTAAAAACCTTCTTAGATTTCCTTATAGACTTTCCTAAAAGTGGCTCAGTAAATTGTGCGTAATTTTTGAGGCCTTTCAAAATTTTAGGCACTTTAGGATACATATCATTGGGAAGAAATACGGTATCCACCCTTGGGTAACTTACCACTTTCATTTCGTACAGCTTCTGCACTATTTTTAATGTAGTATCAGCAGTATAATTAAATTTATTATTGCAATACACCTGCAATCCAGTAAGGTCAAAAAGCTTAGGAGCATATTCTTTTCCATCTTTCTTTTCGACTTTTGTAATGTGAAGATCTTTACCTTTTATTTTATTGAATAAAGCTTCGCCATCTTCTTTCTTAAAAAACTTTCCCTCTGTATTATTAAATTGTGTATCTCGATAAACCGTGCCTAATTCCCAGTATGGTTTAGGTATAAAATTTTCAATCTCATGATATCTATTGACTAACATAGCCAATGTTGGTGTCTGCACCCTACCAATGGAAAGCACTTGTTTGTATCCTCCATATTTGAGTGTGTATAATCTCGTCGCATTCATTCCTAATAACCAATCGCCTATCGCACGCGAACTTCCAGCATAATATAGATTATCAAATTCTGCTGCTGGTCTTATATTTTCGAATCCACCTTTAATAGCTTCGGTAGTTAGAGATGAAATCCATAATCGATCTACAGGTCCTTTGTATTTTGCTTGCTTTATCACCCACCTTTGAATCAGCTCTCCTTCTTGACCTGCATCACCACAGTTGATCACTAATGAAGCTTTAGAAAATAGAGACTTTACAATTTTAAACTGTTTTTTGACGCCTGCATCATTTTTAATCCTCGTCTCAAAACGTTCCGGCAGCATAGGCAAGGTATCCAAATCCCATCGCTTCCATCTTTCATTATAATCTTGAGGAGCATTCAATTCACAAAAATGTCCGAAGGTCCATGTGACTTGATATCCGTTTCCTTCATAATAACCATCCTTCCGAGATTTAGCGCCCAATACGTTAGCGATCTCTTTGGCCACTGAAGGTTTTTCGGCAATACAGACTTTCATTACAATGAATAAATTAGATAATACTTGAATAGCCAATATGGCTTATTCAAAAACAAAAGTAATTATATGCCGCATATTATTTTTTGGATTCATTCCATTTATCATCTATACCCTATAGACTCCACCCTTCCTCCTTATATTCCATCATTTTGTCATCCTAACATTAAGCTCACTCCCTGAGTAGGCGAAAGCTATCTAGATACCAATCCATTTCATCATTGAGGCTGGTATCTTTTTCAGAATATACTTTAATATGATAAAAGCGATCTCCGACAAAAAACATTCTAGACTTCATGACATAGGTTCCGTTCTTATATTGACATCGGTACAGCATACCTTCTATTCCGTCAATCACTGATTTAGAACTATAAGATAGTTTGCCTCCTATTTCGAAGGAAGTGGCCTGTGCCGTCTGATCATAAAAGAATTGTTTTAATTCTACACTATCTTCAGGAAATGTACCTTCTGGATAGTCATAATACTCGACTAAGTACATCAAATTAGGATTTTCGTCTGCGTAAGTAGGCGCTACCATATAGGAGTGCAGCTCCATGGCACCTACACTTGTAGTAATTTCTTTAGAAAGATATTCTGGTTCGGCCGGTGCAGCCATAGAGAATGATCCATCTTTAGCTTTGAATGTCACCCAGTCAGACCAATTAGTAGATTGTGCCATCACCGAGGTACTCATTCCTACTAAAAACCAAATAGATATTCTTTTTAATACGTTCATGCTTGCGTTATTTGACTGTATCTTACTACCTTACTAATATGCTAACGGATGCAACATACCATATCCTCTCTTCTAATCATAAGATTAACATTTTCTTATTGATGCTTTTGCTATGTGTAGGGTGTAAAGAGGATAAACTTTCATCACAGAGCAATCAAACTGAAGAGGAGATTTACTTAGGTGATTTCAAAGAGAATCCTTTTAAATGGGGGTATATCAATAAGAAAGGTGAGATCACAATTAAAGCGATCTACGAAGATAATCGAGATTTTTCGGAAGGACTTGCTGCCGCTAATTTCCAAGGAAAATGGGGCTATATCAATAAAAGAGGTGAAACCGTAATAGACTTTCAATATCGTACAGCGACCGAATTTTCTGAAGGCTTTGCTATCGTACAATTATTTGACAGAGCATATATCACGATCGATACAAAAGGAAATGTTATTTCTAGAGGTAATTATGAAGAGCAATATCCTTACTCTAATAAAAGAAGTAGGATCAAAGAAGATGGAAAGTATGGTTTTGTAAATATCGATGGAATCAGAATAGATACTTTATCTTACTTAAGAGCTTCTAATTATGACGCCAATAGATCCATTGTGCAAACTCGAGACGGATATCATGTAATCGATACAGACCTCAAAGTACTCACACCTCGACCATACGATAAAATCTATCCTAGCAATAGTAGATTCTGGAAATTTAAACGGCAGAAAAATTTTGGATATCTAGATTCAGAAAACGAATTTACAGAATGGATAGAAGGATTAGAAAAAGCGGCTCAATTCGAAAATGGGATCGCTTGCATTCAAAAAAATAATACGAATTACATCCTCAATGAAAAAGGTGACCTTAAAGAGATTCCCTATCCTTCTATACGGAATCTTTCGAATGGAAGAGTAGCATTTTCTGACAAAGGAAAATACGGTATACTGAACAAGGATGGTGAAATCATTGCACCAGAAATTTATGATGGTCTCTACAAATATTCTAATCAGCGAATTGGCTATCAAAAGGGAACACTTTGGGGCTATCTAGATATAGAAGGCAAGGAAGTAACGCCTCCTCTATTTCCATTGGTTTGGGATTATAAAGATGGTATGGCAAGGGCGATTACAAGCAATGGTATTGGCTTTATTGATACTTTAGGCAAGCAACTTGTGCCGCCAATATTTATAGAAGTTAGAGATTTTAGTGAAGAATTAGCACGAGTTCAAGTATTTAGATAAAAACTATTAAGATGTGTAAATCGAAAAAGAAAATCACTTCGTAGAAAAACTTAGAAAAAGCGTAAGTCATCTATTAAATTGTAATTAGAAATTAGCATTATGGAAGGTATAGACTATTATTTGAAGGCATTTAGAAGGTATTTTGATTTTGATGGAAGATCAAGAAGAAGTGAATATTGGTATTTCGTTCTTCTGAATTTTATCGTCACCGTCATATTATGGATATTTATTTTTGTCATTCCTATACTTGGGTTGGCTTCATATCTGATTTATGCATTTGCTATATTTTTTCCTAATCTCGCTTTACTCGTAAGAAGGCTCCATGATACCAATCGAAGTGGTTGGAACTTGCTTTTTTCTTTCATACCGCTTGCAGGATTTATCATTATGTTGGTCTTTTTAACTGAAGAAGGCACACTTGGACATAATCAATATGGTCCAGATCCGAAAGAATTTATAGAAGAAGACTCCTTTATATAGCATTGATCTGACACTCATTTGATTATATACTTAGATTCCGTTGTTTATATTTGCAGGCAATTAGCCATACGGCATGTAAATCAGTAAAACACAAATAACATTTATGGAATTTGACGTAATCATAATTGGCTCAGGACCAGGTGGATATCCTGCAGCAATCAGAGCATCACAGCTAGGAATGAAAGTAGCAGTAGTAGAGAAAGAATCCTTGGGTGGAGTATGTCTCAATTGGGGTTGTATCCCAACTAAAGCGCTACTCAAGAGTGCTAACGTATTTGACTACATTAATCATGCTTCGGACTATGGTATTAAAGTAGCAAAACCGAAAGCGGATTTTGGCGGAATGATTGAAAGATCAAGAGGCGTAGCTGATGGAATGAGTAAAGGAGTACAATTCCTTATGAAGAAGAACAAGGTAACAGTCATCGAAGGATTTGGAAAGTTAGCTAGAGGAAAGAAAGTAGTAGTAACAGATGCTAAAGGAAAGAAAAAAGAATATACGGCACCGCATATTATCCTAGCTACAGGTGGAAGAGCCAAGGAATTGCCTAGCTTGCCGATAGATGATAAAAAGATTATAGCATATAGAAAGGCTATGACGATGGATAAGCAACCTAAGAAAATGGTTGTCGTAGGAGCTGGAGCGATAGGTGTAGAGTTTGCCTACTTCTATAATTCTATAGGGACCGAAGTGACTGTCGTAGAATACATGGCCCAAGGTCTAGTGCCTAGAGAAGATAAGGACATATCTAAAGAGTTGACCAAAGTATTTAAAAAGGCGGGTATCAAAGTAATGGCTAATACGGCTGTTCAATCCGTGAATACTAAAGGTAAAGGATGTAAAGTCACAGTAAAAAGCAATAAAGACGGCAATAAAGAAGAAATCATAGAATGTGATGTGGTACTTTCTGCAGCTGGAGTTACTCCTAATACTGAAGGGATAGGACTGGAAGCGCTCGGCATCAAAACTGAAAGAGGATTAGTACAAGTAGATGAATACTACAGAACCAATGTACCTGGCATCTATGCAATAGGTGACATCGTTCCTGGTGCTGCATTAGCTCACGTAGCTACTGCAGAAGCTTTGATATGTGTAGAGCATATCGCAGGAGAGCATGTACAACCGATGGATTATGGAAATATTCCTTCATGTACATACTGTGCTCCAGAAGTAGCCAGCGTAGGTATGACTGAGGCTGCAGCTAAAGAAGCTGGATATGAGCTTAAGGTGGGTAAATTTCCATTCTCAGCAAGTGGTAAAGCAAGTGCAGCTGGAGCTAAAGAAGGATTTGTAAAAGTGATCTACGATGCTAAATACGGAGAGTTACTAGGTGCCCATATGATCGGTGCGAATGTGACTGAGATGATCGCAGAAATGGTAGTAGCTAGAAAACTAGAAACTACAGGCCACGAAATCCTCAAAGCGGTACACCCACACCCTACTATGAGTGAGGCAGTTATGGAAGCTACCGCTCAGGCGTATGGCGAAGTTATTCACCTATAATTTAACCTTAAGAAACTATTTCGCTGAGAATAGACTTAGATTAATTGTGCCAAGTGAATTACTAATTAACTTGAGACGTATTATTCAACAAATAAAATATTAAAATCAATGGGATTATTTTCATTTTTAAAGAGTGCAGGTGCAAAGCTTATGGGAACAAAAGCTGCAACTAATGATCTAAAAGCTGCGGCAGAAATAGAAGCGGCAGAAGAAAGAAAAGAAACAATGCTTGAAGCTGTGGTTAGATCAATGGGTCTAGGTGTAGATGATTTATCTGTAGATGTAGAAGGTGATACTGTAATAGTATATGGCCAGACAGAATCTCAAGCGGACAGAGAAAAAGTAATTCTTACATTAGGAAATATAGAAGGAATAGCTACTGTAGATGATAGATTATCTGTAGTTCCTCCAAAGCAAGAATCAGTTTTCTATGAGGTTAAAGGTGGAGACTCTCTATCTAAAATCGCTAAGGCTCACTATGGAGATCCTATGAAATACATGAAAATATTTGAAGCTAACAAGCCAATGC
>CALBEE010000215.1 GCA_937927575.1 uncultured Saprospiraceae bacterium
AGAATCTTAGAGAAAGAATATGGCGTAATACCTATGACTAACTATCCCTTTTGGAAACATAATTCAGGGAAGTTATTTCATATTGGAACTGCGGGTGGTGCAGTAAAACCTAGTTCAGGATTTGCATTTAGACGGATGCAACAACATTCTAAGCAGATCGTCGATTGTCTCATTAATGGAAAAGCATTAGAAACATCATATAAGATATTCAAAGGAAGACATCTGCTTTATGATAGTATTATGCTGCACGTACTAGAAGAACAAAAAATACCTGGAGAAAAAGTGTTTTCTGATCTTTTTGAAAAGACAGATGTAGATTTAATATTAAAATTCTTAGATGGTGAGACCAGCTTTAGCGGCGATGTACAAATTATGAGAGCGCCAGCAAAGTGGCCATTTATTAAAGGAATGGCAAAGGTGCTTTCTAAATATTAAATGATTGATTTGATAAGAGTAGCCAACTGTTCAGTAGTTTTAAATCTACTTAGATTCTTGATAGAATCGCTAACATTCGAATTGAGTTTTCCTTCTTTCCATAATTCATATTTAGCCGAAACAAATGCCGTTATCTCTTCAATTTGATGGGGTTGGATTGTAATACTATTATTACTGGCAGATAAAATTTTTGAAGCATCACTTTCTGGATCGCCAATGCATAAAATTGAATTGCCGGTGGCCATATATTCTAACATCTTACCGCTGATCATAATTTTGCTATGTTCTTGAGTAGGTAAGCAAGTAAATAATATATCGGCATTAAACATCAATCTTAATGCTTCTCTATGTGCGACATATCCGAGTATTTCTATTTGATCTTTTGGTAGAATAACTTTGACAGCATCTAGGAAACTTTGACAAATATCACCTACTAGTCTAAGTTTTATAGTTTTAATATTTTTTTGACTTTCGAGTATTTTTAAGGCTTTCGAAAAACTTTGATGTGGCATAGCGTCAGTTAGCAATCCTACGAAGCTGATTACCATAAAGTCTTCAGATTTGTCTGTAGTAACCGTCTTCATCTTCACGGCATCATATCCATTATATATGTAGCTGACTTTTTCTTTCTGGTCAGGAATCTTATTGCGAAGTAAGTCAGCCATGGACGGACCAATGGTCAATATATGGTCCGCTTCGTTTAAAACACTAAACTCTAACTTCCGGTCTTTTTCTTGAGATTTACTGGATTGTAAAAGATCTTCCTTATAATATATTTCTGTCCAAGGATCTCTCAAATCTGCAATCCAATGCATTTTATGTAATCGCTTTAAAATGCGACCAATCAAATGAGTAGAGTGGGGTGGTCCTGTAGTTATTATTAAATTAATGTCGTGACTACTAATTATTTTTTTGGCTTCTTTAATAGCGTATTTTTTCCATCCTATTCTGGCATCTGGAATAAAAACGTTGCCTCTGATGTATCTAGAAATTTTACTGAATAATCCTTTCTTTTCAGCTCCAACACTGCCTTGGGGTATGCCTTTCTTTGTACTCCCAGTAGTAAGTAGAGAATATAGTTTTAAGGGTTCTAACGTTTTTGTTTTGTGCACTTCGATACCTTCGATAAATTGATTAAAGCTTTGATCTAATTTTCGATATGAAGCTTTTTTAGGGTCGACGGTGAGTATAATAGGTGTAATGCCATAGTCACCCAAATACTTAGCAAAATACATCCAACGCTGCACTCCAGATCCACTGCTAGGAGGCCAATAGTAACTAATGATAAGTACTTTCTTATGAATTGAATCTGGCATCTAACAAAAGTACTGAAATAGAATAGAGTGATTTGATATTAATTGGAATTATTATCACTATTGATGATCGCATATCATTGAGTAATTGCGTTATTGCAATAATCATATTAAAAGTTTGTAATGAGTGAGAAACATGTATTAATAGTAGAAGGTGGTGGATTTAAGACTGGCTTTACCTCTGGAATTTTAGATGCTTTCATAGTGAGTGACTTTGATCCGTTTGCTAGTTATATGGGAGTTTCTGGTGGCACGGTAGCTACTTCCTATTTTTTAGCTAAGCAGTATAGATATTCGCTTCACTCTATTTTGGACTTAGCTAAGGATTCAAATTTTTTGAATTATCGTAGAACTTTTGGTGAAGAGGGTTACATGGATATTGATATGCTTGCCACAGTAGCTAAAGATAGAGTTCCATTTGATGTGGATAAAGTAGTGAGTACTAGTAAAAAGAAGGACGTGGAGTTTGTATTGACACATAGAGAATCAGGGGAAGCGGTATATATGATTCCCAATAGAGATAATTGGTTAGATGTCGTGACAGCATCTTGTACATTACCATTTGTAACTAAAGGGAAACATATTGTGGATGGCGTAGAATATTTTGACGGGGGTTGGTCAGATGCTATTCCAGCTAAAAGAGCATATGATAGAGGAGCCTCTAGAATTACAGTTTTGCGGACATGGCCAAAAGATGTACATACAAAGCAAAGCTGGGCAGATTATTTCGGAAGTATTTATTTCAAATCTATACCTGGATTACAGAAAGCTTTTGAATCGAGTTATGAAAAGTATAATGAAAGTATTGATTTTATTAATCATCCACCAAAGGATCTAATTGTAGACCAATTGTGCCCAATCAAACTTCTGAAATCTGGTACTTACTCCTATAGTAAGAAAACCATTATGAGTGATTATAGATACGGATTAGATATTGGTCTTAAGTATATACAATCCTATAAGAGCAAAGGTAGGAATTCAATTTACTAGAGGATTATCATCCAAAAGATTGCATTAGAATGCCCTTGATACATCTGTTTGAAACTTAGAATTTATAGATGTTTTATAATTACTATATTGAGATAGGTATAAAGCACTATAATATGAATCAAAAGAATCTAAAAGAATATTGGCGGCGAAATCTCAAACTCCTACTTGTATTATTGGTCGTATGGTTTATAGTCTCTTACGGTTGCGGAATTCTATTCGCGGATACACTTAATACAATTAAAATTGGTGGTTTTCCATTGGGATTTTGGTTTGCTCAGCAAGGTGCGATATATGTTTTTGTTATACTGATTTTCATCTATGTATACATGATGAATAAGCTGGATAGAGAATTTGGCGTGGAAGAAAAATAGGGAGATGGAATTACAAACTTGGACATATTTAATAGTTGGGATTACGTTTCTAATTTACATCGCTGTTGCACTTTGGGCGAGAGCAGGATCTACTAAAGAGTTTTACGTGGCAGGTGGAGGCGTTTCTCCTTTGGCCAATGGAATGGCGACCGCAGCTGATTGGATGTCGGCAGCTTCGTATTTGTCGATGGCAGGCCTAATATCATTCACAGGATATGCTGGCTCTCAATACCTCATGGGCTGGACGGGTGGCTATGTTTTATTAGCGTTACTTCTGGCACCATATCTTAGAAAATTCGGAAAGTTTACGGTGCCTGATTTTATTGGCGAAAGATACTATTCTAAACAAGCGCGCATGGTAGCTTTGATTTGTGCGATATTCGTTTCGTTTACTTATGTTGTAGGTCAGATGAAAGGTGTGGGTGTTGCCTTTGCTCGGTTCTTAGAAGTACCTTTTGATACAGGTATTTTAATTGGTATTGGAATAGTCTTCTTTTATGCGGTCTTAGGTGGTATGAAGGGTATCACTTATACCCAAGTAGCTCAATATTGTGTTTTGATATTTGCCTTCACCGTACCGGCTATATTTATTTCATTACAAATGACGAATAATCCTATTCCGCAATTGGGTATGGGGAGTACTGTATCTGACGGCACTTATTTGTTAGATAAGTTGAATATGCTTAGTACTGATTTAGGTTTTGATGAATATACTTCCGCAGGAATGGGGGATAGAGTGAATGTATTTTTTATTACCGCCGCATTGATGTTTGGTACTGCCGGATTACCACATGTTATTGTGAGATTTTTCACCGTACCTAAAGTTAGAGATGCACGACTATCTGCTGGATATGCATTATTGTTTATTGCAATTCTTTATACCACTGCTCCCGCCGTGGCAGCTTTTGCAAGGACTAACCTGATTGAGACAGTAAGCGAAAAATCATACAATGATATGCCTGCTTGGTTTAGTAAATGGGAAACTGCAGAATTAATTGATTTTGAAGATAAAAATGGCGATGGAATCATTCAATATGTGGCGGATGAGTCTAGGAACGAACTCAGAATCGACAGAGATATAATGGTATTGGCTAATCCTGAGATCGCTAAATTGCCTTCATGGATAATTGCCCTTGTTGTGGCGGGAGGACTTGCTGCGGCTTTGTCTACTGCTGCGGGCTTATTGCTCGTGATTGCTACTTCAATCTCACATGATTTATTGAAAAAATCTCTTAGACCGAATATTACGGAGAAAGGGGAGTTATTAGCCGCTAGGATTGCGATCGCAGTAGCTGTAGTAGGTGCTGGACTCGCAGGTATGAATCCACCTGGCTTTGTTGCTCAGGTAGTAGCATTGGCCTTTGGATTGGCAGCGTCTTCTTTTTTTCCGGCTATCGTATTAGGTATATTTGATAAGCGAATGAATAAAGAGGGAGCTATATCTGGAATGATAGTCGGTGTCCTTTTTACAACTTTATATATATTATATTTTAAGTATTGGGGTGGTACACATGAAGAATTGTGGTTTGGTATTAAGCCAGAAGGTATCGGTACACTTGGTATGATCATCAATATGATAATTGCATTAATTGTGAGTAGAGTCACGCCCATTCCACCAAAAGAAGTTCAACAGATAGTTGAAGATATTAGAGTACCTTTAGGCGCTGGTAATGCTACTCAACATTAGAATAATTTGATAATAACTAAAATATAGATAATATGGATTTCGTAAAATTAGGAATGATGATAATGATCTTGTTTGCTCTGGGCTTACAGTCTTGTGGAGATGATAAAGAGGGTGGTGATATAGAAGTATGTCAAAATCAAAATTGTGATAATCCGCTTCCTCCTGCACAGAACTTAATTGGTACATGGAGAGTATTTGAAGAAGATGAAGATGGAGTCAGAGATAAACAAACGGTTACCTTCAACGCTGACGGAACAGGCTTTGCAGATGACGATAACGACTTCACAGCTTTTGATGGCACCAATGGAGAATTATTAACAACCTTCGAATGGGAATATCAAATTGATGAAGAATGGTATTTAGTGGATTTTGGTTTTTTTGGAAGATTTTATTCAATCCTAGAGTTAGATTGTGATTATATGCACCTTGAGAATAATAGTACTTTGACCAATACCGGCGAAAAGCTTAAAGTGGTAATGTGCAGAGAAAGCTAGATGGATATTACTATTTAATTAGTCTAAAGACAAAGTATTCAATCATTTCTTCTAATTGACTTAAATCGCCTTTGGGTACTTTGATGTCTGTTAATCTAGGAAGATGTTTTGCAAAATAAATCTGATTATTAGCCATTTCTAATAAATTACTTGCGAGACTATGTGGGTAAGGAAAATCCGCATTAATAGCTAAAATGGCTTGTGCGATAACTTCAGCTAGCTCTTTATAACTGGAAAAAATACCGTGTTTGTTTTCTTCGTCCACATCATGAGTGTGATAGGCTTTTGAACCTTCATTGATGATGATGTTATGTAATAGATTTTCATTGATATATTCCGTCAAAGCATTCTCAGAAGTGGCATTGATTACAGACTTGATAATGATTTTCATCCTTTTAATAGGATCATCTACATTCATAGTATGGATGCTGATAAGATATTGTACCCATTGCCAATACCAAGAGGTTAAGAACAATAACAGCTGATGTTTGTTATCAAAGTATCGATATACAGATGCTTCTGTGGATTGAATTTTAGTAGCTAATTTCTTAAAAGTAAAACTCTCTAAGCCAATCTCATCGATGAGTATTATACTGGAATTCAGTATGCGTTTGCCTAAGTCAGTATCCTGAGGATCCCTACTATATAGGCTGTCATTTACTTTAAATTTGATACCAGTAATCATGCTTAATTCGATTTTCAGATATGAAAGTTTTACAATTTAGATATTTTTTCAAACTTTTATTGATGATAGTAAAACTATTCTTTGTAAAAGTTATTTATATTAGTGTTTCAATAGAAGGAAATTCATGCGTTTACTGTTTTTTATAACATTTCTTTCAGCTATTCTCTTCAGTGAGTTGGCGCCTCATATGGGATTGTGTAGAGATACCTCTGCATACGATATGGAACTGCCTTCGGAAGAATCTAGCGAAAAAGAAAATGGAGAAGAAACAAATGAAGATCATTTAGAAGAGGATAAACTCTTTAATGATTATGATCGTATAACGAATAATGAAAGTGTTGAACCTACTTTGCTACCATTCAAGCATGTAATCCTGTTAAGTCAATCTTTAAGGGAAATACATATTCCTCCTCCGGATATAGTGTAGTATGTCATAAAGAAATCTCTTAGATCATATAAAGCTCTTCATCTAGTTAGATCTATACGTTTCTACTTGACCCTCAGTTATCTATTTTCAACTACTTGGCTTAGTATGAGCCATAAATTTCATCATTTTATGTATAAGTATTTACTGATACTAGTTATGCTAGTTCCGTTTAAGGCGCAGTCTCAAGACAGCGATATTGGCAACTGGCTTATTTATATAGGCAATAAAAAATTGAATGCTGACTGGAATCTGCACAATGAAGTGCAGTACAGAAATTATAATGCTATAGGTGATCTAGAACAATTGTTATTAAGAACTGGTATAGGTAAAAATCTTACTGAAGGAAATAACAATCTACTTTTGGGTTACGGATTTATTAGAAGCGAAAATTATTTCAACGAGAATGATAAGGTTGTAGTAAATGAGCATAGAATATTTCAACAATTCATCACTAAGCAAGAGATCGGTAAGGTAGGGGTTCAACATCGGTATAGATTCGAGCAAAGATTCGTCGAAGACGATTTCAAATTACGATTTAGATACTTTTTGGGATTGACTTATCCTTTATCAGAACGATTTTACTTGTCAAATTACAACGAAATATTTCTTAACACAGTCCAAAATGCATTTGATCGTCATAGATTATATGGTGGTTTAGGATATAAACTATCCGATAAAGTCAAAGTGGAGTTGGGTTATATGAATCAATTCTTAGCATCCTTAAACAGAGACCAAGTAAACCTTTTGGCCTTTGTGAATTTTTAAAAAAAAATCAACTATTTCACACATTAAATAGAATAAATATGAGTACTAATAATTCATTTTTCTCAAATATAAAAAGCGATATACCATCGAGTATAGTAGTCTTTTTTGTAGCCCTTCCATTGTGTTTGGGTATTGCATTAGCCAGTGGAGCTCCATTGTTTTCTGGTCTAATAGCTGGTATTGTAGGAGGTATAGTCGTAGGTGGATTGAGTGGATCTCAGATAGGTGTAAGTGGACCTGCCGCTGGTCTTGCTGCCATTGTACTGACTGCGATAACTACTTTAGGTGGTTTTGAAAATTTTCTTTTAGCCGTTGTGTTGGGAGGAGCTATTCAGATCATCTTCGGTATTTTGAAAGCTGGAGTCATAGGGTATTATTTTCCTTCTTCCGTGATCAAGGGAATGCTTACGGGTATCGGAATTATCATTATACTAAAGCAGATTCCTCATTTCTTTGGATACGATGCTGATCCTGAAGGTGATTTTGCATTTTCGCAAGTAGATGGTCACAATACATTTTCTGAGTTAGGATATATGTTAGAAAATATAAATATGGGATCCACCTTAATCGCGATCGTAGGTTTGAGTATTTTATTGCTTTGGGATAAAGTGTTATCTAAAAAAGGTAAAATATTCAAGATCATTCAAGGACCTCTAGTGGCAGTACTACTAGGGATATTGTATTATATTTTCTTTGGAAATTCTGCAGACTTAGGAATTTCTGCGGAGCATCTTGTACAAGTGCCGGTTCCAACAGATTTTAATTCTTTTTTAGGTCAATTCAGTTTACCGAACTTTGCAGGTATTACTAAGCCTGCAATATGGATTACCGCCTTTACAATTGCACTAGTGGCAAGTTTGGAAACACTTCTCTGTGTAGAAGCTACGGATAAGTTGGATCCTGAAAAGCGAGTTACTCCGACTAATAGAGAACTTCTTGCTCAGGGTACAGGAAATATGTTATCTGGTTTAATTGGAGGTCTACCAATTACACAAGTTATCGTTAGAAGTTCAGCTAATATTCAGTCAGGTGGTAAAACTAAAGCATCAGCTATTATACATGGTATGTTGTTATTGGTTTCTGTGGTATTGATTCCGGGTATATTGAATATGATACCGCTTTCTGTATTAGCGGCTATTCTTTTAATTGTTGGATTCAAACTTGCTAAGCCAGGATTGTTTAAGACGATGTATAAGTTGGGATGGAAGCAATTTTTACCCTTTATCGTAACCGTACTAGGAATTATTTTTACGGATCTACTCATGGGAATTGGATTAGGTCTGCTAGTAGGAATCGTAGTTATTCTAATGAAGAGCTATCAAAACAGTCACTTCCTTAATATTCAAGATAAAAGTAATGGTAAGAGTAAGTTTAAAATGACTCTTGCTGAGGAGGTAACTTTCTTTAATAAAGGTGCAATCCTAAAGGAGTTAGATGCTCTTCCAGAAAATAGTTATTTAGAATTAGATGTACGTCAAACCAGATATTTGGACTTTGATATTATTGAAATTCTAGAAATATTCTCTGAAAAGGCGGCCAATAGAAATATTGATATCAAACTGATCTCTGAAAGAGGAATTGTAGAAAATCCTCCAAGCTATATTGAGTTTTTTAATCTAAGACCAAAGTTGGAAGACGTTAGAAAAAGTAACTCATAGATAATCATTCAAAATAATTTTAAGCTAGATAAATACTTTAAGTAAATAAAAAAATAAAAAAATGAAAGCACATACTAAAGAAACACAGGCAGCCATGACCGTTCAATCATCATTAGATGCATTGATGGAGGGCAATCAAAGATTTTTGAATAAGGCACCTATTAATAGAGACCTTTTGGATCAAATTAATGATACAGCTACTGGACAATACCCTTTTGCTTCAGTTTTAAGTTGTATAGATAGTAGAATACCGACTGAGGTTATTTTTGATCAAGGGATCGGAGATATTTTTAATGCTCGTATAGCGGGTAATTTTATTAATGATGATATTCTAGGAAGTTTAGAATTTGCCTGTAAGCTGGCTGGATCTAAGGTAATTATGGTTATGGGGCATACTTCGTGTGGAGCTGTAAAAGGTGCTTGTGATCATGCCGAGCTAGGAAATCTAACTCAAATGTTAGATAAGATTATGCCCGCTGTAAATGCTGTCCAAACAGCTGAAGGAGAGGAGCGAAATTCTTCTAACTCTGCATTCGTAAATGCTGTTTCAGCAAAGAATGTTGAAATAGCTATCGATCAGATTAAGGAAAAAAGCCCTGTACTAAAAGAGATGTTAGATGATGGTGATATTACTATCGTAGGAGCCATGTATGACGTTGCATCTGGAAAAGTATCTCTTTTATAATTTAATTTCGGAAGTAGTTGATTTTTAAACTCAGATTGTGATGAAGTCTGAGTTAGATACTTGCCAAGCCCTTTACCGAAGGGCTTGGCTTTTGTATTTTATCTTCTTTGGGGAGGTCTACGATCTTTTCTTCTGATAAGCGCTTCTATAAATTCTTCCATAATTTCGATTTGACTAGGAGTACATAAACTCCTTAACTCTTCAAAATGATCCAGATTTACTTGATATATTTCATCAGTTAAGTCTATGATCTTTCTATGCGCATTTTCGCGAACTGAATCTTCAATGTTAGCGCTGTAATATTGAATACTTACTTCGTTTAATTCTTGATGGAGGTTTCTTGATTTAGCTTTGTAAGTTTCCTTACTTTTTTCTAAAGTTGCCAATTGATCGTCGCCCAATTTCATGCGATGCAATAGATCTTTTTCCAAAGGATGTCTTTCTGGAGGAAAATTTGGCCTATGCGGCTTTTTGAGCACTACAAAACTCAGCACTAAAACATTTAATAATACTAGTAGTCCAACTAATAAGGTAAGATATTTATTCTTATTCATTATAAATAGATTTGGTGGGAACAAGATTGTAAACTGACTCATATTGTGATTCGGTCATTCCTATATCAGATTTATTTATACTATTGAGTAGACCAATATTCAATAATACCAATAGAGTAAAGGATGCCGCTATACCAAGAATTGATTTTAAAGAGAACATTTGATTTTTTAGAACATAGGTCTCACTTAAAGATTCCATTCTATTTAGAAATTCTTCTGAGGGCCTAATTGGTTCCACATGTTCTAGAGCCGCTTCTATTTTATGGATTGTCGTTTCTTTTTTCATTTCTTTTTTCTAGTTATAGTGATTCCCTCAGCTTCTAAGTATTTCTTTAAATTGGTCCTAGCCCTTGTTAATAGACTTTCAACCGCCTTGAGACTTATATTCATAATAGTAGAAATTTCCTTTTGAGGTTTTCGATCTAGTTTGGCAAGTATCAACGCAGTTTTTTGATTTTCTGGGAGCCTATTAATAGCCGAAAATAAAAGATCCATTTGCTCTTTACTTTCAAGTACTATTCCTGGGTGCTCAAAAGTTCGTGGTTCGTACTGTAGTGAATTAGAATCGTTGGAGCGATATATTGAAATAATTTTCCCAGATCTTTTTTGCCGCGATTTATATTTAATAAAGTCTCTAGATTTATTCAATGCGATACTGTAAGTCCATGTTTTTAAGGACGCTTCATTTTTGAATTTCTTCAAGCCATTCAGTGCTGCGATCAATGTATCCTGAATGATTTCTTCAGTATCTTCTTTACTTTGGACATAGCTATATACTGCATTATAGATCCATGTAGATGCTTCACGAGCAAATAACTTCACTTCCGTGCTATCATGTGCTATTAATTTGGGTATGTCTATAGCTCGTCTAATGTAGTAAAGGTTGATATGTAATGATTAGACGGTATTGTTTCTAATATCCTTTGCTGAGTGTAAGATATTGTTTAATTTTTTGATTTGAGTTTTAAGCTGTTACCATCATTTGGAGAATGAACAGCGGTACCTTCTTTTCTATATCGAATAATATTGCCACGACCAACGACTTTGAGATCTAGATGACTTTTATCCAACTTGATTATATAATAACATAAATTAACCTCTTGCAGCGTAATGTATTTTGCTTTCGATTTGGCAAGTACTCTGCTTCCTGGTATATCTATTTGACAGCCATCCGAAATTTCGAAATATCTTGGTTTTCCTTCGGGCTTACCCTTGATATTTTCTACTCTTGTATTGTTTTCAAATACAATAGACACACCTTTTTGATCTAGATTAATCCATCTTCCTTGAAGTAGATTTTGAGTATTAACAATGTAGGGATCATTCGTATTAATAGAATAAGGTAGTTGTTTATCCTTATTTGTATCCGTATCAGTTTTGCATGAAAGGAGTAATATTATGCTAATGGCAATAGGCGCTAGAAATTTCAATTTTTTTCTTTTTAACGTGTTAAACTAAAGTTGTTTTGTAAAAGCATAGCTGCATGGGGAATTCCATCTTCATCATATCGCTCTCCAGTTTCTACAAAGCCTAGTGCGCTATAAAATGGAATGGCATATACCTGAGCGGATATTTTAGTTGTTTCTTCTGGAAACTGTTTTTGCATTTGCATAATGCTATACTGCATGAGCTTTTTACCTTCTCCTTTTCCGCGATATGATAATGAAGTTATGACTCTGCCGATCGAATTGGATTGTGGGTATGATATTCCTTTTGGTACTAATCTAGCGTAAGTTTGTAATTTGCCTGCTTCATCAATTCCCATAACATGTAGACTTATATGATCTTTGCCATCAGCATCCAAATAAGGGCAATCTTGTTCTACAATAAATACCTCTTGGCGTAAAGCCATTATTTGATATAAATGATCAAGCGAAAGATCTTGGAATTTCTTTAAGGAGTAAGTTACCATGATGGCAAGATATCATTAGAAACTCAAACTAGAGAGAGCGGTAGGTACTTTTTCTTCGTTGGTTTCTTCAGACTTCACTTGATATACACCCATTATACCAATATGATTTTCTTCTAGGTCGTCAATGTTTTGAAATCTAGTGCATTCTAAATCTGTCGAAAAGAAAATATGGTCGTAAGGAGGCTTTAATCCGTCTTCTGATACATCACGACGGCTATGTATTACTTGTGCCTTAGCTCTAAACCTTGAGATAGCATTAGCCCAATATACCATATTGTAATCGCCTAAGGCAATAACCGGTGACTCCTTATCTCTAATCTTATAGCTAATCATATCCAAATGTTCCTTAGTCAGTGCCGAGTTGGATTTTGAAATCTCTGGTAATATATATGAACTAAGTACAGATATTTTTTGATTTTCAACGATAAGCTCAGCTTCCAAGTTAGGCTTGTTATTTACTAAAAAAGTATCCATCGAATTGAATGCATGTTTGCTGTAGAATGCCATTCCATATGGATCGATTCTAACGATAGACATATTATAAGGATATTTCTCCTTTAGCCGTTCCTGTAATACGTAATTCCAATCAGGAGTAAGTTCTTGAAAAGAAAGTAGATCTACATCAACTTCAGAAAGTGTATTTACCAGATGATCCAGATCTTGTATATTGCTCACATTAAAATGAGCTACTGATAATTGTGGTTCAGTATTTACCGAAGGCATTTTCATGGTATCATTAGAAGCATTCTTTAGAAACATGCACATCACCATACATGCGCCTAAGCTGGTTGTCATCACCTGATGATAGTTAATCGTCAATGCTCCAAAGCCTAATACCAGTAAGCCTATCATTAAATGAACATTATAATCTAATAAAGTGAAGCCAAGAATATTATCAGGATAAAATACAGTTAGACAGGCTATGAGTATCACAGCTGAAGAAATAATGTACTGGCAAGCAGTATGTAAGCCTTTTCGTTTCATTCCAAACAGTTTAATCACAGGAGAATTGTTACTGTGGGGATGGCTGTTTATTCTCTGCGACGGTAAAAATACCTTTATTTATTCAATGAAATCTGCCAAAACAAAGACTTTCTTGAAGTTTTTTACATCGCCATCTGGGTGAAACAGCTCTGCTGCCACTATATATATCCCTATTTCTGATATATTTCCTTCTGCAGAAGTACCATTCCAAGTGATAATTCCGTCTGTAGATAGCAGGCCATTTGATACTAGATTAGTAATCTCAAAACCTTCATCATCGAATATCTTGATATTGGCTACAAAACCAGGTTTATCTAGCTTATAATTGATTACTAAAAAGTCATTGTCACCATCCGAATTAGGCGAAAAAGTTTGTTCCAATAATTCAAATTCTCCTTCAATATTTCCGTCAGAAATTAAATTTGAATTTTCGACTCCCGGAGTGGCAAATCCAGCTGTAGATGATGCAGAATGCCAGTTGTCATTAGATTGCGTTTCTGCTGAAAAGCTTATACGCTCTAAGCTTACGCCTTCTGTGTCATCCAAAAGTTCGAAATGCAAGTCGTCGTTATAGTCAAATTGATCTATGTATTCGTTGGGTGCTGAGGAATGACTAATGCTGACGTTTCCGGATTCATTATTGAAAGATGGAAGATCGACTTCTATTACACGATCACTCTCATGAGTAGGGTAGGTTACGATCAAGAAATCTTTGTCTTCCGTAAAGCATATATAAGCACCCGGAAGAAGCTCTATATCATCCGTAATTTCCTTCTCTTCGGCTTTCTCTACATTCGATATAATTAGACCATTCAGATTGATAAATTTATCCGACTTATTATATATTTCTACGAAGTCTGAACCGCCTGAAAAAGGATCGGAAAGAATCTCGCTAATTGCCAAATCACCGACATTTGGAGAAACCGTTACTACAAATCCTTCTGCGATAGGAATTATAGGATTGCCGTTTTCGTCTTCTACATTCATTATCGCCAGTTGATAAGGCACTCCAGAAAGGAAATCGTCATCAAAAGTCAAAAATACTCTAATCCCATCAGCGATTGCGCTGCTAGGCGAACCAAAATTTTGATCCACTACGTAATTGCTAATATTCTCACTACTGCTTACATCAACCTTTTCGTCAAAAGTGAGTAAAATGGTATTGTTAGTGGTTACGGATAAGTTGGTTAATAAAGGTCCCTGTTCATCTTTCTCGAAATCAACGATGCTTATATCATCATAATAGAAATTTTCTTTTCGAGTTTCAGTGTATTCGCAATAAAATCCAAAAGTATTTAATGAATTAAAGCTGTAAGTATTATCACTTAATTCTAGTTCCAACTCACTAAGACCAGATAGATCGTAATCTGTACTCAGACTCCACATGCCGTTAGGAAAAATGGTAATAGAAACTCTCGCTTGAGCTGGATCTGAAGACACTGCGCCTTCATTAGCTGACGCGAGTAAGGTTTCTGATCCTCCATCTAACCTAAATAATCTTATCGCATCACTGCTTCCTGTTTCGCCTATCTGTAAATAGTAGCCATTTGCTAAAGAAGGGTCTGTATTGTCCAAACCAAGATATATCAAGCTAAAATTGCTAGATGAAGGTGACATCTCTAATCTAAAGGTAAAATCCATTTGAATGGTATCTGGAAAATTTACAGAGGTATGTAGATAGGATTCGCCAGCTTCTGGAGCCATGAGTTGTAATTCTCCTTCACTGTTGACGATAAAATCTTGCGTATCGCCATTCCAAACAGGGCCATTTGAGAAATCTCCGTCGCTAAAGTCTTCTACTAATTGCGCAGTAGATAAGTGAGTTAAACTTACTAAGGTGATGAAAACCAATCGACGAATAATAATGAAAGACCTACGCATAATAAAATTGTATATTCAAATGGTTGATAAAGCTACTATAAATACGTTAATACACCGTAAATTTGAGCTATCAAATACATTAGTAAGCGCTAAATATAAATCATGAAAATAGCAATAGTAGGTGCCACAGGTTTGGTAGGAAATGTAATGCAGCAAGTACTTAACGAAAGAAACGTACAGGCAGATGAATGGCTATTAGTAGCTTCGGAAAGATCTGCTGGCAAAAAACTCAAATGGAACGATACAGAATATTCGCTGATCACTAATGAGGAAGCCGTACAGCTAAAGCCTGATATTGCAATCTTTTCTGCTGGTGGTTCGGTTTCTCTTGAATGGGCGCCTAAGTATGCTGAAAATGGTTGTTTTGTAATAGATAATAGCTCAGCTTGGAGAATGGATCCTACCAAAAAACTAGTAGTGCCAGAGATTAATGCACATCTTTTAACCCAAGAAGATAAAATCATAGCTAATCCTAACTGTTCAACTATACAAATGGTATTAGCCCTTTCTGGATTACATAAAGAATATGGAATTCAAAGACTTGTTATTTCTACCTATCAGTCCTATACAGGAACAGGTTCTGTAGCAGTGCGTCAGTATAATAAAGAAAGAGCTAACGAAGAAGCTTCAGGAAATGACAAGGCTTATCCTCACCCTATATTTGCCAATTGTATTCCTCATTGTGATGTATTTCTTGAAAATGACTATACCAAAGAAGAAATGAAATTGGTAAATGAAACACAGAAAATTCTCTCAGATTCATCTATAAATATCACAGCGACTGCCGTGAGAGTTCCTGTGGACGGTGGCCACTCAGAATCTGTGAATGTAGAATTCAAAGAAGCCTTTACTGTGCCTAAAGTAAAGGAGATTTTATCTGCTACTTCAGGTGTGGTTGTAATGGATGATTTAGCCAATAATCATTATCCTACTCCATTGCAAGCGCAACATAAGGATGAGGTCTTTGTGGGTCGAATTAGAAGAGATAACTCTATTGATAATGGACTCAATTTATGGATTGTATCGGATAACTTAAGAAAGGGCGCTGCTACTAATGCAGTTCAAATTGCAGAAAAGATAATCGAAAACTTTTTCTAAGGATCTACGATTTGGAATCACCATATTGTTCTGAATATTATTCTTTTTTCTTCTAGTTTGGAATGATATACTGTTGTTTTCTCAGTAAAATTTAGATTTAAACGCTTTCTTGGGATTTAGCGTCAAAAGGTTATTTTTGAGAACAAGACAACAAAAAACGCTTTATGAAAGTAGGAATCCCAGCCGAGATCACCAAGGGTGAGATGAGAGTCGGTGCCACTCCCAAAACAGTTCAAAGACTCATTAATAAGCAAGGCTTCGAAGTTTTTATTCAAGAAGGTGCTGGAATTAATTCTAATTATTCTGATCAACAATATCGGCAAAGTGGAGCTACTATTTTAAAAAGTGCCGAAGAAATCTATGATGTCGCTGATATCATTTTAAAGGTGCAAGCTGTGAGCGATGAGGAGATTAATTTGATGCATAAAGATCAAGTGAGTCTAAGTTATCTTTCACCGGCACAAAATCTTGATTTACTACAAAAATTAGCAGACAAAGGAGTAAACGCCATTGCTATGGATGCGATTCCTAGAATTTCTCGTGCGCAGAAAATGGATGTGCTATCTTCTATGGCTAATATTGCTGGCTATAGATCCGTAATCGAAAGCGCCAATTATTTTGGGCGATTTTTAAATGGTCAAATCACGGCCGCTGGAAAAGTAGAGCCAGCCAAAGTATTAGTTATAGGAGCAGGAGTGGCTGGCTTAGCCGCTATCGGAACAGCTAGATCCTTAGGTGCCATTGTAAGAGCTTTTGATACTCGCATGGAAGTAGCTGAGCAGATCCAAAGTATGGGTGCAAAGTTTTTAACGGTGGATATCGAAGAAGATGGATCTACCGCTTCTGGATACAGTAAAGTGATGAGTCAGGCGTTTATAGATGCAGAGATGGAGCTATTTAAAGATCAAGCTTCAGAGGTAGATATCGTAATTACTACTGCTCAGATTCCCGGCAGGCAAGCGCCAAAGCTGTGGTTAGATTATCACGTCGAAGCAATGAAATCAGGTTCGGTGATAGTAGACTTGGCAGCATCTTCGGGTGGAAACTGTACAGAAACAAAAGATGGTGAAATATACACTACGGATAATGGTGTGACAATTATTGGAAAGCTCGATCAATTGCCTACTCAGGCAAGTCAATTGTATGGAAATAACCTTTGTCATTTATTAGACGATATGGGAAAAGCTGAAGCTTGGAAAATTGACATGGATGATGATGTTGTAAGTCGAGCTATGGTTACTTACGATGGAGAAGTAAATTGGCCACCTGAGCCGCTTCCAGTTAATCCAACTAAAAAAGTCAAGGCTGAAGTTCAGGAGACATCCGAGGTAATCAGCCCCAAAAATAAATCTGGAGGCCGATCTAAGGGTATCCTAGTTTCGATAGTATTAATGGGTGCGCTTTTATACTTTTTAGGCTTGTATGCTCCTAAAGAATTTATGGGCCATTTCACTGTATTTGTGTTATCTGTTTTCATCGGATGGCAAGTAATTTGGAATGTATCTCACTCCCTTCATACACCTCTGATGGCTGTCACTAATGCGATCAGTGGTATCATAATTATTGGTGGATTAATATTGACAGAGCAGGATTTGACTTCGCCGATGACCATCTTAGCTTTGGTAGCTATACTAGTAGCGATGATCAATATTGCAGGAGGCTTTTTTGTCACGAATAGAATGTTAAAAATGTTTCGCAAGGGTTAGTATTTTCTTTTTTACCCACATTATTTAAAAGTAATAACTCATAATAAATGATATCATCTCAATTACAATTAGCATCATATTTACTAGCCAGTATTTTATTTATTCTGAGTTTAGGAGGTTTGTCTTCACAGGAGTCTGCAAGAAGAGGGGTATGGTTTGGTATAGCAGGAATGATTATCGCTGTACTTTCCACTATTTTTGGTGAAGGAGTAGAAGGTCATGCATACATTATTGCTGCGATTGCTCTTGGTGCATTGATAGGTATTTTGGTTGCTCGCAAAGTAGAAATGACTTCGATGCCACAGTTGGTGGCGATACTCCATAGTTTTGTTGGATTAGCCGCGGTACTCGTAGGTTATGGTTCTTATTTGGATCCTGATACCCAATCTTTGGTGGGGACAGAAAGAACTATTCATTTAATCGAAATATTCATTGGTGTCTTTATTGGAGCAATCACCTTTACTGGCTCTATCGTAGCTTGGGGAAAATTAGATGGCAAAATCGGAAGTAAGCCCTTAATTTATGCTGGTCGGCATGTGGTGAATATAGGATTGGTATTGTTTTCTATAGTGCTTTGTTATTGGTTTGTCAAAACGGGTAATATAGAAGGAATGAATTATCTCTATATGATGACGGCTATTGCGCTTTTTATAGGCGTCATGTTAGTGATGGCTATAGGAGGTGCTGATATGCCCGTAGTAGTTTCGATGCTGAATTCATATTCTGGTTGGGCAGCAGCTGCGGCTGGTTTTATGTTAGGTAATGATTTACTTATCGTAACAGGAGCATTAGTTGGAAGTTCCGGTGCTATCCTTTCGATTATTATGTGCGAGGCGATGAATCGATCTTTTTGGTCGGTGATATTTGGAGGTTTTGGTAATGCTCCGAGTGGTGAGGCAATGGAAGTGACTGGCGAGGTTACTTCGGTGGATCATTCTGAAGTAGCTAAAATGTTGAAAGATGCAGAATCTATTGTGATTGTCCCTGGCTATGGAATGGCGGTGGCTAAGGCACAATATCCTATTTATGCGATGGTCGAACAGTTACAATCTGAAGGTAAAGAAGTAAGATTTGCTATCCATCCAGTGGCAGGAAGATTGCCAGGTCATATGAATGTTTTATTAGCTGAAGCCAACGTACCATACGATATAGTTTTGGAGATGGATGAGATTAATGACGATCTGCCAGATACAGATGTGGTACTGGTAATAGGAGCCAATGACATTGTGAATCCTTCAGCCCAAGATGATCCCAATAGTCCTATTGCCGGAATGCCAGTTATAGAAGCTTGGAATGCAAAGCAAGTTGTGGTAATGAAGCGCTCAATGGCAACCGGTTATGCGGGAGTCCAAAATCCATTATTCTTTAAAGAAAATACTGACATGCTATATGGAGATGCTAAAGATAGTGTAGCCAAAATAAATGCGAGTATCATTTAATTTTGATATAAATATCAAAGCTACAATCACATAAACAAGTCATAGATAAGGTGACAATAATAGGTCAAGAAGAAAACCTTGTGGGATATGATTATTTATATTCACTTGCATAACCGAAATCAAAGCTTGAAACTTACGGGTTTGTTTTTTAGTTAAATTTGCGCAAACTCTTCCCTCTGATCATCCCTGAAGTCCACGTTCAACTAGTTCAGTGCAAGCTCTTCAAAGGGACACATAC
>CALBEE010000216.1 GCA_937927575.1 uncultured Saprospiraceae bacterium
TAATAGGGATGATGTAGCTTTATAATGTAGCAAGGTGAAAACATATTATGAATCGATTACTTAATTTCAAAACTTGAAATTTATGAGTTCTTTCTAGTTCAATTCCCGTAAAATCTTCCCTCTTATCATCCCTGAGGTCCACGTTCAACTAGTTCAATGCAAGCTCTTCAAAGGGACACATACTTAATGGGGTTGCACTATTAATAGTAGCAGTCATTTCTTATTGGATATCAATTAAGTTAAACTTTGCTCGAGCCCTGTATCAATTGTATCCCTTTGAAGGGATAATAGGGATGATGAAGTTTTATAATGTAGCGAAATGAAAACATATTATGAATCGATTACTTAATTTCTATCCCCATAAGAAATTATTCTTGATTCTAAATATAGGAAAGTAAAAAGTACGACCAGGGGGAATAATACTTTTATTATGACATTGTAGTGTAGGTGTGAAGAAGATTCCTTGAGATAATAATTAATATCGTCGTCACTTTTTTTTAATTATCAAGAAGCAAGGTTTCATAAACAAGCAAGATCAGGCAATCCCTCCAGTCTTACACACGTATCTTTTGAGATGGGCTATTCGTCCTTATTTTTAGTAAACAAGTACAATAAATCCATTGATTAAGCTAATACGATAGTACTTAGATTTATATATCCCTCCTACAGAATCCCTTCATTTGTTATCTTAGCCTTCTTATGATAAGAACGCCAAGACAATCCTTAAGTAAAGCCTATCTCAAATCTCCAGTCGCTCGACCAGAAATCGAGCAATTTAAAACTGCGTTTCAGACTATGCAGTCTAAGATAGATGGAGATCAGCTAGAAGATCATCTCAAAAATAATATCCGTGACTTTCTACTAGATGCTTATTATAAGGGTGATTATGAGATCAATATCAAAGACACTAAAGATCTCGTTATACATAATGGACCCAAGACGAGCGATAATGTTGGTGTCATCATAGAGGCTAAGTCTATCAAAAATACCGCTGAGATGGTCACTAAGACTAATCTCAATAAGAAAGCATTAAGAGAACTCATTCTTTACTACCTCAGAGAGCGTGAAGATGAACAAAATATCAGCATCAAGCATCTCATCATTACCAATGCTAACGAATGGTTTGTATTCGATGCTAATCAGTGGGAGAAGCTCATATACAGAGATGTAAAGCTACTCAAGGCGTATAAGGCTTGGCGCCTAGAAGGTAAAGACACCAAGCACTTTTACGATGCCATCGCTAAGCCACATATCGATAAGATTCATGCGGACCTAGAGTATACATGGTTTGATATTTCTAAGTATAAAAAGATCATCACTAATGAGGATCAAGAAGATGATAAAAAGTTAGTAGCTCTCTTCAAATTATTATCGCCTACACACATCCTTAAGAAGCCATTTGCGAATGATAGTAACTCGCTCAATAGAAACTTCTATAACGAACTACTACATATCATAGGTCTAGAAGAAGTCAGCCAAAAAGGAAAGAAAGTCATACAACGAAAAGCAGCAGATAGGAGAGAGTCAGCATCACTACTAGAGAATGCCATCAACATACTCAAGTACGAGACTAGCATACCAGAAGCCAAGCATTTTGATACGGCACTAGAGCTGTGCATTACTTGGATCAATAGAGTCTTGTTTCTTAAGTTACTAGAGTCGCAACTCATTACTTACAATCGAGGCGATAGCGCGTATCGATTTTTAGATTACAAGAAAATCGGTAACTACGATGCGCTCAATAAGTTGTTTTTTCAAGTGCTCGCCATCCGACCCTCTGAGAGAAGGACTAAGGTAAAAGAAGAATATAGCAAGGTACCTTATCTCAACAGTTCGCTCTTTGAGGTGAGTGCTATAGAGCAGCGGACACTTAAGATATCTGGACTAGAGGATGACGGATTACTAAGTATATTATTGGCTACTGTACTCAAGGGCGAGAAAGGTAAAAAGGTGAAAGGTGAAATCAATACCCTAGAGTATCTGTTCCGATTTCTAGAAGCCTATAACTTTAGTTCCGAAGGTGGAGAACAGATCCAAGAAGAAAATAAATCTCTGATCAATGCCTCTGTACTGGGTCTTATATTTGAAAAGATCAATGGATACAAAGATGGTTCATTCTTTACACCAGGATTTATCACGATGTATATGTGTCGAGAGACGATCCGTAGATCTATCATGCAGAAGTTCCGTGAGCAGACCGACTATGACAGTGAAGACTGGGATGAACTCCGCAGCTATATAGGTAGGCCCTACAAGAAAGAGGACCTCCAAAAATATAATGCCCTCATAGACGAAGTAAAGATCTGTGACCCTGCAGTAGGATCAGGTCACTTCTTAGTATCTGCGCTCAATGAGATGATCGCCATCAAATCTGAACTAGGCATACTCTGGGATGGAGCCACTAGCAAGCTGCCTATCATCGCTTCTGTAGACAATGACGAACTCATACTAGAAAATGATAATGCAGAGCATGATCTCTACCAATACGACTACCAAAGTAGTGAGAGCCAACGCGTACAGCAGACCATCTTCCATGAGAAAAGAAAGATAATAGAGAACTGCCTGTTCGGTGTAGATATCAACCCTAACTCCGTAAAGATCTGTAGACTAAGACTCTGGATAGAATTACTCAAAAATGCTTACTACACCGAAGAAAGTAAATGCACTGATCTAGAGACGCTACCCAATATCGATATCAATATCAAGTGTGGTAACTCACTCATCAGTAGATTTGATCTCAACAGTAACCTCAAGCCTGCGCTCAAGAAAAGTAAGTTTACCATAGACAGTTATAAAGCTGCTGTACAAAATTATAAAGGAGCCACTAACAAAGACGAGAAGAGAGAATTTAGCGAACTCATCTACACCATCAAAAATGACTTTACTAGTGAAGTACGATCAAAAGATAAGATAGATCTCGCCAAGTTAGAAAACCAATTCTATGATCGATTTGGTGCCGCTACACTGATAGAAGTAGAGCTCACCAAAGCGCAACAAAAGAAGAAAGATAAAGAACGGCAAAAACTCGTAGCGAAGATAGATAAGAAGAAAGCCGAACTAGAAGAAATACAAAATAATAAGATCTATGAAAATGCTTTTGAGTGGCGTTTTGAATTTCCAGAGGTACTAGATGATGAAGGGGAGTATGTGGGTTTTGATGTGGTGATTGGTAATCCGCCTTATATCAGACAGGAAGAATTTTCGGAAATAAAACCTTACCTGAAATCAAACTTCATAACCTATAAAGGGACAGCGGATCTCTATGTATATTTCGTTGAAAGAGCATTTATGGTGGCGGCAGATCAGGCACAGTTTGTTTATATTATTCCTAATAAATGGATGAGAGCAGGATACGGAAGTGAGCAGCGTGAGTTTTTGAAAAATCAAAATATATTAGGAATTTATGATTTTGGTGATTTACCTGTTTTTGAGGAAGCTACGACATATCCATGTATAGTACATGTGCAAAAAGCAGCACAAAGTCAAACATTAAAAGCTGCTGAAGTTACGACTCTAGATTTTGAAAATGATTTGAAGTATTATTTAAATCGATCCGCTTTTGATATGGATGTCAAATATCTCAACGATACTGGATGGGCACTTACAAAACCTGAAGTACAAAATCTGCTACAGAAAATAAAATCGAAAGGAAAGCCGCTTGGAGAATTTGTTGGCGGTAAAATATATAGGGGATTATTGACTGGTTTAAATGAAGCATTTGTTATTGATGAAGAAACCAAAGATAGGCTGGTTTCGGAAGATCCTAAAAGTGCTGAGATAATTAAGCCATTTTTGGCAGGTAGAGATGTTAAAAGATATGAGACGCCCATTGCCAATAAATATTTGATACTCTTTAAAAATGGCGAAACTAGAGACAAATATGGCATACTTTCGGAGAAAGAGAGTTGGGAATGTATTGAACGAGATTATCCTAGTATAGCGTTATGGTTAGCTTCATATGAGGTTCGAGCTAAAAAGAGAACGGATCAAGGTGAGTTTTGGTGGGAGTTAAGAGCTTGCGCTTATTATGATGAATTTGAGAATGCAAAAATTGTTTACCCCAATATTTGTAAGCAGCCAGAGTTTATTCTCGATGAAGAAACTTATACAAATCAAAAGTGCTATATCATAGCATCTTCGGATAAATTATTGTTAGCAATTTTGAATAGTAGAGTTTTTCTTTTTTTATTTAAAGAATTACTTCCAAAACTTAGAGGTGGTTTTTACGAACCGAGCAGAAGGTATTTTAGTGTATTTCCCATGGTTGATTTTAGAAGTTCTGTTTTAGAATCACTCGTCACCCAAATCATCACCCTCAAAAAACAAAATCAACCCACCGAACATTTAGAAACTGAGATAGATCACCTCGTCTACAAACTATACGATCTCTCTTATGAAGAAGTACTCATCGTAGATCCAGAATGTACGATGACTGAGGAAGAGTATGAGGCAATAGAAATAGGGTAGGTATTCATTTTACACTTTTTTTATACTTTTCATAGAGGCAAGAGATAGGTGATGAGGGTGCGTTAACTTAGTAGGATTTCGAGAGTAATGAGATTGATTATTGGTCATGATATTTTTTAGGTTTTTGACTATAGATAGGAGTACGCGTTTAATAGAGATCTTGTTTTGGGTATTACTGAGGTGGATCTTTATGTTACTGCGATTTTATGGACAGAGCAGTAGTAGGTTTCTTTGTTTCTAGTCACTTTAGTGACCAGAAAGAGATTCATTTCGACCAGTTATCAATTTTCTTTGATCGATATAGTTTTATTCCATAACTTTAGTTGGAGCAAAATTGGATAATGAAAGCAATAATAATAGAAAACGAACCCTCGGCAAGTAAGCTTCTAATGAATATATTGGAGAGCTATTGTACGGGAATAGATATTATTGCAGTGGGGACAAGTATAAAGCAAGGCTTTCAATTGATCCAATCTCATGACCCTGATCTGGTATTTCTAGATATAGAATTGGATGATGGCCAGAGTTTTGATCTTATTGAAATGTTTGAATCAAAACGATTTAAAATAATATTTACGACGGCATATGATCAATATGCACTCAAAGCTTTTAGGTATGATGCGGTAGATTACATTTTGAAGCCCTACACGCCCAAGACAGTTTCGACTGCGGTGAATAGGGTCCTCGAAAGATCAAAAGATCATAAAGCATTTGAGAAACTAAATGATATAATTAAAAATGGCATTTCAGCTGATCGCCTTTCTTTAGCTACATCAGAAGGGATAAGGATATGCGACATCAATGAGATAGTGAGATTGGAAGCATCGTCTTCATATTGCACAGTGTATCTGTCAAATGACGAAAAACTATTGGTAAGTAAGCCACTTGGAGAAATAGAAGATAGATTGCCTAAGCATCAATTTTTTAGGATACATACAAGCCATACAGTGAATTGTAATTATGTCAAGAATATTATCAATCAAGATGGCGGAGGAGTAGAATTGAAAGATGGAAAGTTATTGCCATTAGCAAGAAGAAGAAAACAAGAATTTATTAATCGAATAATTTAGAACAAACGAATAAAATGGAAAAATCAATACAAGAACAACTGAAAATAATTAGTAAAAGTTTAGGGGCAATGGATTCAAAGCATTTTTGTGTTAATCAAAGCACCTTAACTACTGTCCTTTTTGCTTCTGGCTTATCATCAAGTACAAATCTGTCTGGATGGAGAATAAAATATCTTTTAACTGGAAATATTACATTTACTCCAGTTCTCTCTAACGGAGAACCATTACCAACTAATGTTGGCACTTTAACCTCTTCGAACTATACCTTCCATGTAAATAATGCTGTTGTGTCTGGTGGTCAAATAAATAAAGATGATTTCTTCCCAAAGTTAGAATACAAAAATAATACTACTGCCCCTATAGATTTCTACTTTTTAAACAAGTCTGAATATGATATCGCTAAAAGTGTAAGTGTTAATAGGTACTGTTTTTCTATTTCTTACATACTCGTCAATAACACCTATGTGAACACGAATTTGGAAATTTCACTTATCCCTATGCTCAAAATTGAGTGTCAATTTAATACTGGATCAATTATCCAAAGTTATTCACCGGACTCTCCAACTATGCTTCTCGCACCTCCTTGTCCTCCTGTTTGGAAACCTGGATTCAAATTACCCAAAAAACTCCCCGTTATCTAATAAGTAATCTTAAAGAGAAATTTCATTGTTTAGGAATTGTAGTTATACTATATTAATAATTTGGACTTTTATTTTTAAGGTAAATGGTCAAGGAGTTATTTTAATTGACCAATCTTACAATTCATTCTTTTATGAAGATGATAATAACCTTTGGATCAGCAGCCAAGGTGGATGGAATAGATACAATGGTGATGAGACCTTTCATTATTTTACGAATGATTCTAAGAGTGGATTAAAAGGAGAATGGATCCAAAGTACATTATATCCTGATAAGGATAATGTGCTTTGGAGTAGCACGCATGAGTATTTATGTTCTTTTGATTACAGGACCGATCGTTTTACATGCTTTCACCCTGTTTTCAAGCAGGATACTATTAAGCAGGATATCAAAATAATTAGATATAACCAAGAGGATAACAGTTTGCTTTTAAGAGCAGGTGACAATCTCTACGCTTATGATATAGATTCCCAAAATTTGACTCCTTTAATCAGAGGCGAGAGAACAAATGGACAAAATTTCACTGTTCAAGAGCGTGATGATGAAGTTCTCATATATGCCTGCCCTTGGTTCTCAATTCATGAAATAGAGATATGGACTAAATCTTCTAAAGGATGGAATAAGAAGATTATTGACTTCTTAGAATGTAATGATT
>CALBEE010000217.1 GCA_937927575.1 uncultured Saprospiraceae bacterium
TCTTCCTTTTCTTACTAATTGATTTATAGTAGGCATAGTAGTTAATTGTCTATATCTTTATAATTTAAACTGCTTTTTCAAAAGCGAATGCAAAAGTAAAACTATTTTTCTGATTTACAAACCCTATTTTTCATTTAATCCTAAGAAAAACAGGGTGTTGTATAAGTCTAGAGACAGACTAGAAAGCACAATACCTTCAAATTAAACAATATCTTAATATGAATCTAGCTACTAACAAGACCATTATAAGGGATGCTACAGAGAATGATGCAAAGGAAATATTAGACTTAGTAAGAGAATTAGCCATATATGAAAAGGCCGAAGATCAAGTAACTGCGACTGTTGAAGACTATCAAAAGAGTCTTAAATCGCATAAAATTTTCTGTAAGTTGGCCGAGATTGAAGGAAAAGTAGTCGGAATTGCATTGTATTATGAAACATTCTCTACTTGGAGAGGTCTGATGTACTATTTGGAAGATTTTGTTGTAAAAAAAGCATATAGAGGACATGGCATTGGACAATTATTGATGGATGCTTATATCGATGAGGCTAAAAAAGCTGGAGCTGTTTTAGTCAAATGGCAGGTACTAGACTGGAATGAGCCTGCCGTAAATTTCTATCAAAAGATGGGTGCCACAATTGAGAAAGAGTGGTGGAATGTCAAAATGTTTTTGTAATAGAGTGTGTGACTTTTAATTCTTGAATCCTTAAAAAAACAGAGGAGCGACTCAATTGAGCAACTCCTCTGCATAACTAAACTAAACCAAACCAAATTTGAGGTGGTGAACTAAACCACCTAAACTATTTTCTGATAAATCTTTCGGAGAATATAGCTACACCATTATCTATAAGATCGATACTGTACAATCCAGTAGGCAAATGCTCAACTGGAATGACAACCTGAGAAGCTCCATCTAAAGAAATATTTTCTTCGTATGCTAGCTTACCCGCTTGATCATAAATCTTGATGGTTATTAATTCTAAATCTTCAAAAGATTCGTTGGATATTCTTAATTCTCTGTCTGTAGGATTAGGATATAGTAAGAATTCATCCTTCCTAATATTCACCGCTACGACTTCACTATTTGATTGTCTTCCATCTACATCTACTTGAACTATTCGATAATAATACTGTGACCAAATCAAATCACGATCTTCGAAACTATAAGTTTTTAGTGTAGAACTATTTAAATCGTCTGCTTGCACCTCGCCTATTGTGACGAAGTTCCCAGAAGCATCAGAGGCTCTCTGAATCCAGAACTTTTCATTATTGATTTCTGTCAAAGTCGACCAAGAGACTAAGTTGAAATCTCCTCTGTGCTCAGCTTTGACTGTACCCCATTCTACTGGTAATACACCAAGTACAAGTCCAGCATCCATATTTTTATTTTGACTTCCTGGGTCTCCTAAGAAAGATCTAGTGGTGTTAGGACCAAAGCTATGATCTACGTCACTATCTAATTCATCATCACCTCCTACTAAGGCTTGAGTAAACGCCATACCATTATCCGCTGTAAACTTAAGATAGTAATCTTTCTTTTGTAGGTAATCTATATTATAGATACCATTTTCGTCGGTGACTGCTTCAGCTACCATGACATCATTAAGATCATACGCCTGAACCATTACTCCTTGTACTGGCGCTTCCGTAACCTCTCTAAGTCCATTCTGATTTTCATCGAACCAAACCGCATTACCTACTTGTGACATTAAGGTGTAACCTGCTCCAATATCGCATTTCTCTCCACCATTGGTCATCGTGAAAGCGCTGGTAGTTCCGATGCCATTTGCATTGGTTACATCACTGTTGATATCCTGTGGCCCTGACAAAGGTAATACCTGAACCAATCCTAATGGAGGAAGCGTAAATTCTAAATAATATCTTCCTGGAGGTACACAGAAATTGAAATATCCATCATCACTAGGTGTATCAGGATTAATACCTGTATTCATATGATCATAAGGACTGGCTACTCCGTTTTCAACTTTAAAGACAGTAACTTTCATTCCATTGATACCATTTTCCGTAGGATCACGAAGGTCATTTTCTAAGACCATATCTAGCCATGTATATCCACAAATCGTAGCACATTGGTAAAATCCGCCATCAATATCTGTACTATTTTCTCCCGGCGCTAAGACGAATACATCGGTAGTATTAGGCCCATTACTTCCTGTAATATCACTATCATTCTCATCATTATTACCTTGGTCGGCGAGCGTTGGTAGATAATCATCCATTACGCCAAAACCGATATAATAACTTCCAGTCGAAACATCATTAAATCTGTAAGCGCCTTGATTATCAGTAACCGTAGAATCGATAACCAATCCACCTTCTGTGTATAGATACACTGTTACACCTTCAATACCATTTTCTCCAAAGTCTTGGATACCGTCCGCATCAAGATCCATGAAAACAAAATCCCCAATAGAACCTAAATTTTCGATGAGTCCTGCATCGATAGAGTAATTATCCATTCCTGGCTCCACCTCGATACAAGTAGAAAATCCTCCATCACCTGCATCACTATCTATTTCGTCATCGATACCAACATTTGGCTCTGTAAAAATGCAAGGTTCGTCAATTGAACTTAGGTCAAATTGTATTTGATAATTATCCGTAGGTAATCTCAAGAAGACATAAAATCCTGTTTGGCCTGTGGTAGTAGATCTAATAAAGTTACCATCACAGTCGAATAGATTTACAGTCATTCCTTCAATTGCAGGTTCATTCGTATCATGGATTCCGTCAAAATCTAAATCTTTCCAAACATCACCACCTAAATTCCCTGCAAGCTCGATTTCTACAAGATCATTATCATCTTCTGCAGGAGGATCACCTGGAATGTCATCAGGAGTAGAATCTACATCTTCTCCTTCATCTCCGTTTTCATCATCAAAATCTGTTATTTCAGTTTCATTGTTATAATCATCTTCACTAGGCGTATCGCATGTCACTATCAAGAATGAAACTTCAATGGTCTCTGATGCCCCTGGAACTAATTCAGCAATATTATATGTGATATTATCAGATCCTGCAATAGCTGTCCATCCAGGATTATTTTGTCCTGCAGTAGATAATCCGCATGGAACGTAATCAATTACATTTATATCTCTTGCCGTTCTGTTTCCTTCATTAGTTACTACCATTTCAAAAGAAATAATATCTCCAATAGTGAGATCATTGGGATCTTGAATTACTGACTTATCAATTGCTAAATCGTATACTTCAAGAGGCTCATCATCGATATCATCTTCTCCTGGAACATCATTGTCTGGATCGTCATCTGGTGTACTATCATCATCATCTCCATCATCATTCGAGATCTCAGCAATATTATTATAAGAATCTGTAGTCGGAGTAGGACATGGATCTATCACTAGCGTAATACTTACAGTCTCTGAATCTCCTGGAAGAATAGTTTGCGTTATGGTATTGACGGCATTTCCAGAAGCATTAAGCGACCATCCCTGCGCGTTATTAACGGAATCGTATAAAAGTCCACATGGGATGTAGTCAGTTAGCTCAAAATTAGTCGCTGGTAAAGATCCTTCATTCGTAACGGTGAGGTCATAAGTAATTGACGAACCATATGTCAAAGGATCATTTATACTAGTTCTGACTTTTGATAAACTTAAATCGTATATGTCGATTCTTGCTTCATCATAATCATCTTCATCAGGATCTTCATTTCCTTGAGTCTCATCGGGTGTGCTGTCGCTATCATCAACTGGCTCACCATTAAGATCTTCCATAGAAGAAATTTCAGCCCCATTTAAATAATTATCGGCACCTCCTTGGTCACAACTGACGATCGTAAGCTCTAGACTCAATGTAAAACTTTCTCCTAGAGCAAGTTCATCCGTATATGTGTTTTCCAATAATCCAGTTGTAGCATTCAATGTCCAACCATTATTTGGGACGAATGCATATCCACATGGTAGATAATCTACTACTTTAACATTCTGAACAGGCTCCGACCCTTCATTAGTCACAGTGATATCAAATGTAATCATATCACCTACTGAGTAAGTGCCATTTCCAGCCACTTCTTTCATAAGGCTTAGATCATAAATAGGCAGAGGCTCATCATCGTTATCATCTTCATCGGGTAGATCGTTATCTGGATCATCATCTGGAGTACTATCATCGTCATCTTCATTATCTACTGAGATCTCAGCCTTATTATTATATTTTTCTGAATCATTATCAGTACACGACTCCAGTGTAAGTAAAATAGTTACAGTTGAAGATTCACCCGGTCCAATATCATTAGGTAAGGTGTAACTAGCATATCCTGTAGTAGCATCTACTACCCAAGGAATTGTATTGTTCGCTGCATCATAAGACAATCCACAAGGGATGTAGTCTGTAACTTCTATGCCAGAGGCGATCACCGTGCCTTCATTGGTTACTGTAATATCATAGCTAATGATTTCACCGTATGAAAGATCAGTCACTGATGTAGTCAAAGACTTGTCAAGGTTGAGATCAAAAATATCTACTCTTACTTCATCATAATCATCTTCGTCTGGATCTTCATTTCCTTGGATTTCATCAGGTGTGCTATCGATATCATCTACTACCATCGCATCTGTATCTTCGGCACTTGAAATTTCAGCACCATTTACATAATTACCGACATCAGGCGTAGTACAAGATTGAAGTGTTAAATTCAAATCTGCAGAAAATGATTCACCTGGAGGTAACATACCGATATTAGTAAATTCTAAAAATCCTGAAGTAGCGTTGAGTGTCCATCCAGTGTTATTCGCGGCATCAAAAGCGTAGCCACAAGTGAGATAGTCTACCACTTTTACATTTTGAACCGTATCTCCTCCTTCATTAGTAACTTCTATCGTGAAAACAATAGGATCTCCAATAGAGAATGATGTTGCAGTGCCTCCTATTTCTTTTGTCAAACTAAGATCAAATACTTGAATAGGTTGACCATCTATATCGTCTTCGTCTGGGTCGTCTCCTGGAGTATCATCTGGAGTACTATCTCTATCATCTCCATTATCTACAGAAATCTCTGCAACATTAGTAAATGATCCAGCGTCGGTATCATCACACTCTTGGATGCTTAAATTTAATGGTAAATCCACTGAAGCTCCCGGTGTAATCGCCTCTGTAATCTGATAAGTAATATAACCTGTGACAACATCTAGATTCCACCCAGGATTTAGACTCATATCTATGGTTAGTCCACATGGCAGGTAGTCAGTGACGGTAATATTATTAGCTAGTATTGTACCTTCATTGGTAACTGTAATGATATACTCAATGGGCATTCCATAATCAATCGCTGCATTAGGATCTGCTAGACTTTTGCTCAATGCTAAATCGTAAAAGATTGGTGCAGCTACATCATTATCATCACTATCGCCGCCCGCGAATCCATCTTCAAAAATTTCATCATCATTTGGGCCATCAGGTACTACATTAGGTTCCGTAGACCCTCCAAATAAATGTGAACCAACAAATGAATCCGCATCATCAAATCTATTTTTGAAAAAACTATCTGTAGTATCCTGCACCAAGATAATCTCTGCAAAATTGTAATAATCCGTCTCATCATTAGCAGGAACTAATATTACGTTCAATTCATAGTTAATCGTATCCTCTGGAAATACCATATCAGGAATAAGTCCCTCAGGATTACCAAAAGCATTTAGCGACCAAGTAGGGTTAATATCAGCCGGGAAAGAATAACCACTAGGTAAATAATCTCTTATCTGGATACTATCTAATACAATATTACCCTGATTATATATGGTGTTTACGAAAGTTATAGTATCGCCAAAATTGTATGGACCTGGTTCTAATATTCTTTTTCTTAGCGCTAAGTCTACTACTTCAATCATTTTAATATCGTGATCATCTTCATCCTCATTTGCCTTTGGGCCACCTCCATCTAACTGATTTGGAATAGGTATTCCGTCATTATTCATAATAGAATCCATGACACTATCTACATCGGTGAATGGCATACCTGACATATCGGTAGCAGCAGCTATTTCGGCAAAATTAGTCCATGCAGAGTCTTGTCCTTCATAACATTGTACTACGGTCAACGTAATCTCAACAAAATCATCTTGTGCGGGTGCTAATACAGAACTCATAGTATAATGGGCAATCCTAGTTACCGTATTGTAGGTCCAACCTGGATTATTAGCACTGTCAAATTCTAAACCACATGGTATATAATCTACCACCTCAATATTAGTAACAGTCTGATTTCCTTGATTGTAGATATTATTTCTAAAAACTACTAATTCATCATATGAAAAACTAGGAAGCGCCGTAACCTGTACTTTTTCTAATGCTAGGTCATATAGTAGTGGTGCAGCCGGATCATGATCATCTTCATCTTCACCTGCATTAAGTCCTCCACCATTCATATTATTATCATCGGCACTTCCAGGAAGTACCATATTTTCAATAGCCGTATTGGTCCCAATTTCACTATCAGCATCAAAAGAACCTCTTTCAGCACCGGTGTCATCATTCGCCGCATTTATAGTTGTGTAATTATTCCAAGCCATTTCATCAAACATCTCCATTACTAGAGTTAATTCGATTTCTATGTATGTCTCTTCATTTGAGTTTAATTGGCCTGGTAATATCGCTGTTGGATTTACTGCGCTTGACCATCCGTTGGCCATGTTTGTAGCGGTAGTGGGGTCAAAAGTGTAACCTTCAGGAATAAAATCAATAATCTCGATATTTGTCGCCGGAGTATTACCTTGATTCATTACATACGTTCTAAATACCAATGATTGTCCAAAACAAAGATCTCCAGTGGTAAATAATTCTTTCCTTAGGGCAAGGTCAAAAATTTGCACCGCGGTCATATCTATATTATCAGACGCATCAGAATCTACACAAATTGTTCCTCCTGGAGCATCTCTAAATTCGGTAATCTCCGCTACGTTAATCCAATCTGTAGAATCCGCAGCAGCTATTGGCACTAAATTAATCGTAATCAACTCAGAACTACCATTGGCAATTGGTCCAGCAATTGTATTGGTATAAACATTAGGAGCAGCGGTAGGTATCCAGTCAGTACCCGTAGGGTCGAATGTATAACCTACAGGAATAGTATTAGTTACTACTACATCATAAATATCATTAGCACCTTGATTATCGACAGTAATGTTAAAGGGAATATTGGTTCCATATTCTGGGAAAGATCCAACGGTTACCATAGAGAGGGAAACGTTGCCTGCAGGATCTTCTGAGACGATGCTCTTTACAGAATTCTTGTTTGGATTATTATTTGTTTCACTGGCAAAAGTCAGCATAGATATACAAATACATAGGCACAAGGATATTAGATCCTTGTAGGATTGGGTTGTAGTTCTCATCTTGTAAAAAGTCGTTTTGGTATTAATTTATAATACTTAGTCGACGTAAATATAACAATTATCTATATATATAGAAATCTTTAATGTATAAATTAACGTTATACCCCTTCAAGTTCTAATTATTGGGTTCTAATTAAGATATTCTTCCCCAATTTCGATCTCTCAATCTAACTTTAGCCAAATATTTATTGAGGTTCGCATTCTCTGGATTTTGAAAATAAGGGTCATCTTCAATAATCTGTTCTGCTATATGTCTTGCTACATTGAGGATTTGATTATCCTGAACGATATTGACTAATCGGAAGTCTAATGCACCGCTTTGCTGGGTTCCCATCATATCTCCTGGACCTCTCAATTTTAAATCTGCTTCGGCGATTTCAAAACCATTATTGGTTCTTACCATAGTATTTATCCTTTCCTTTCCTTCTTTAGATAACTTATAGCTAGACATCAATATACAATAGGATTGTTCAGCTCCCCTACCTACTCTACCTCTAAGTTGGTGTAATTGCGACAATCCAAATCTCTCAGTATTTTCGATCACCATAACAGAAGCATTAGGAACATTCACTCCGACTTCAATCACTGTAGTGGCTACCATAATCTGAGTAATACCATCGACAAACCGCTGCATTTCAAAATCTTTGTCCGCGGCTTTCATCCTGCCATGCACCACACTAATTTGAAATTCTGGTGGCATAAAGTATTGTCGAAGATATTCGTAGCCTTGATCTAAGTTAGCCAGATCTAATTTGGCTGATTCTTCAATTAGAGGATAAACCACATAGATCTGACGACCTAATTTGATTTGTTCTCTCATAAATTGAATCAACTTAGGTCTATGTGGATCATAGCGATGTATAGTCTTTACATCCTTTCTACCTGGTGGTAATTCATCAATAATGGATACATCCAGATCTCCATATAGCGTCATGGCCAAAGTCCTAGGTATCGGTGTTGCAGTCATGACCAATACATGTGGTGCGACCTTTTTATTTTTATTCCAAAGCTTAGCTCTTTGGACCACCCCAAATCTATGTTGCTCATCGATGATTGCAAGGCCTAAATTATCGAACACTACTTTATCTTCGATGAGTGCATGAGTTCCTATTATAATATTCAAGGTACCATCCTTTAGTGCCTCGAGCGTTTGTTTTCTTTTTTTACTTTTTATGGATCCTGTCAGAAAACTAACATGAACTCCGGTACCTTCCAGCATCTCCATGATACCCGTATAATGTTGTTGTGCTAATATTTGTGTTGGTGCCATTAAGCAACACTGATATCCATTATCTATAGCGATCAACATACTGAGTATCGCAACGATCGTTTTTCCACTTCCTACATCTCCTTGAAGCAATCTATTCATTTGAAATCCTTTACCCATATCTGCGCGAACTTCTTTCACGACACGCTTTTGAGCTCCGGTCAATTCAAAGGGTAAAATATTATTGTAAAAATTTAGAAACTGCTCACCTACGGAATCAAAGACCGCTCCTACCAATTTTTTCTTACGCAACTCTTTATTTTGCAGCATACGTAACTGCATAAAAAACAATTCTTCAAATTTTAAGCGATTAATAGCTCCTTGTCTTTGTTCTTCTGATTCAGGGAAATGAATCCAGCACATGGCATCATACCGCGAGCATAATTTGAGTTTCTGTTTTATCGGTTCGGAAAGATTGTCTGGAAAATTGTCCGCGGTAATTTTATTGAGAATAGTCTGACACAGTTTTCTTCTTGCTTTACTGTCCAATCCCATTCTATCTAGTTTCTCTGTAGAATGGTAGACCGGTATAAAAGTCTTATTTAATGTTGATACTTCATTCGCTAAGGTAAGCTCAGGGTGCGCTATCGTTTTTCGACTACCGTAAAGGCTTACCTTACCATATATCACATATTCATGTCCTGTCTTTAGATTTTCTGCAATCCATTTGCCTCCTTGAAACCATACCAAATTTATAAACCCAGAAGCGTCTTTAGCGATCGCTTGAGTTCGACTCGATCTCTTTCCTTTTACTACTTCAACGCTGATAATATTCGCTTTCATTTGTACCACCTGTCCTTCTTGTCGAGCCTCTTTAACTGGGACGAACTTGGTGCGGTCTTCATAACGGAAAGGGAAATGAAATAGAAGATCTCTAAAAGTAAATACCCGCAACTCTTTTTGGAGTGCTTCTGCCCTTTTAGGGCCTACACCTTTAAGAAATTCTATTGGTGTATCTAAAATATTTTCTTTTTGCTGACTCAAGTTCTAAATCAATGATAGTATGAGCACAAGATAATATGATGATTAAATAAAACAGCTCAGAAAGAAAAGAACTTCTATGAAACTATCCTGTCCTTTCTATGATTACCTTTGTAGTATATTATAAAGCGTAGAAGATGGCATCAAAGAGACAATTACAAGTAGCGGAGTTAATTAAGAGAAATTTTGGGACAGTACTCCAGCAAGAAGGTATTTATATATATGGAGAAGCCTTTGTAACGATTACTTCTGTTATTCTTACACCTGACTTATCGATGGCCAAGTTATACTTCAGTGTATTCAATACAGAAGATAAAAATGAAGTGATACTACTTATGCGTAAAAACATGCATACATTAAAACAGGCATTGGTTAATCGAATTCGTAAGCATGTACGAAGAATCCCAGAGCTGGCATTCTATGAAGATGAGACTTTAGACGAGATGTACAGACTCAATAAGCTTTTTGACAGCTTGAATAAAAAAGAGGAAGAGTAATTACGATCTCAATTGGCAGTTTGATTACTGAATACAGAGCATTGAAGACCCAAGGCACATAGATCTATTTTTCGGTATTGATCAATCCTGCCAATTTAGCTGGGATAGCAAACTCCCTCCCTTGATATTTTACGCGCACATCATCTTTCTCCACTTTCACTAATGTAATGGCACTATCCGGCAATAATCCTAATTCCCATAATTCGCTTTCTACTTGATCACTAATCTGGTTCTTAGCAATAATGGCCTTTGTGCCTAGTTTTATATTTAAGAGAGGTCTATCTGGAGCGATCAGCTTAGGAGGAATAGGTGAACCATGAGGATCCATAGAAGGATAACCCAACTTCTGATCTACTTGATCGAGTATCTCTTCTGACAAATGATGTTCTAATATTTCTGCCTCTTCATGAATCTGACCTTCGGATAATCCCATACTACTTACTTGATAAGATTCCCACAATCTATGCGCTCTCACTAAGCCATCCGCTTTTTGCTTGCCTTTATAAGTCAGTCCTACGCCATTATCCAAAGTCAATAATCCATCCTTTTCTAAGTATTCTAAATGAGATTTTACTCTACGTTCATTCAATCCAAGGTATTGCTGAATTTCATTGAGGCTCAATTTCTTCTTCTCAAAAAACTTAATCGCATATTTGATAATATCTTCTCTTTCTATCTTATTGGATTGTGCATGACGTCGAATCGCCCTTGGCAGCAGACCTTTTTCTCTAGCAAAAAATACAGCCAGCACATAAAAGAAAGTGGATACCACTACCATCATTGGTCCTGGAGGTGTATTCCATATTATTGATAGTGCCATGCCGATGATAGCAGAAACCAATCCAATGCAAGCTGATATAACGATTACTCTCTTTAACTTATTAGATATCAACAAAGCTGTAGAAGAAGGTGTAATCAACATGGCTACTACTAGGATGACACCGACTGTTCTTAATGCTGCAACCACTGCAAAAGACAATAATAACATCAAGAAATAATGCACCAATTTCACAGAAATACCCATTGTAGCTGCAATAGTGGGTTGAAAGGTAGTAATGAAAAGATATCTATAAAATACTATTACGCTTACCATAGTATAGACCATAACTATAGCGGTTAGTATTAGATCTTCGTTAGAAACCCCAAGGGCATTACCAAATAAAAAATCACCAAGATCGAGATGTGCTCCTTTTTCTGCATTAAGCCAAGAAATTCCTATGACTCCAAGGGAGAACATAACGGTAAAAACTATGCCTATCGATGCATCATTTTTGGTCTTTACGTTATGCTGAATCCAAGTAATCAGAAAGGCTGAAAGAATACCAGCTAATACTGATCCAACAAAAAAACCAATCGTACTATAACCTAAGAATACAAAAGAGACAAAAATACCTGGAAGAATAGCGTGAGATAAGGCATCACCAATAAGAGACATATTCCTCAATACTATGAAACACCCAATGATCCCACACATCACCCCAACCATAGAGCATGCTAATATCGCTCTGAGTGCAAAAGGTTCGGATAATGTATTCAGTAAATCTAACATGCCACAAAGTTAGACATTATTTAGAATTGCCAAGTAATAAATTTAGGCTTATCTAAATATTTGACTTGCAGTAGTAGTAACTATACCTATTGCTTTAAGCCGGCCTGTCCAAAAACATTGAAATAAAAGTTGATACCGTCTTTAGATATTTTATTGGCGTAAGTTGGTTTTCCATCCTCGAGAAAAACATAGAAATAACAGCCATTAGCTTTATCTAAATAAATATCCGCTTCTAGAATAATCTCACCATCAGACTGGAATGATTTCCTTCCCATCGATTTACAATTGGAAGAATAGGCTCCAACGGTTTCTCTAGATATAAAATTAATATTTGACATTATTGCAGACTTCTCATCCTGACTAATACTTATCGGAAGATCGTAAAATATGTAATCGATGTAATCACAAGAGGTAGCAATTTTTTGCATATAAGCCGTGGTCAAGCTAGGCAAATCATCCTTCTTCATTTCACTTTTTGCTGCTGCCACCTCTTTTTGAACCTCATTAGCTGCGGTATTATTTGATGATCCTTTTTCACTTTTGCAAGCTGTAAGAGTCAACATTGAAAAAATCGATAAATAATATAAAATCTTCATAGTTTAATTTAAAGTCTATTAAAAAGTATAATGCAATCTAAAGCTCATCCATCTACTTACCTGTCCTTCGATATCAGCATCTTCATTTCTATAAATAGTACCTATAGTACCAGAGTACCTAAATACTCCTGCTATATTTTTATTAATTGAATACCTGGCTCCTATGGTATAGCTTAAATCATTCTTTTTATATCCATCAAGATCCGTAACCACTAAATTATTGGAGCTACTGACACTGAAGAGATTACCATAAGAAAATCCTCCTTCGATGCCTACTTTATAATAATCATCTTCCTCTAGATACCAATCATTATATTCTATTAATATTGGGATTTCTATGTACTTCAGATCTATAGATTGAAAATCACTACCAGATGATATACTTGGAGCTGATCCACGCTGGCTATATAAAAATTCAATCGCTAGATTGGTCTTTTCTCCAACACCGTACCCAAGCCTCATTCCTCCATTGAGCCCAATCTTATCCCAACCAAAAAGGTTATCTCCATCTATTTGGCTCACATTAGCGCCAATAATAGCCGTACCACTAAATCGTTGTCCATTCGTTTGAAAGGCAACTAAGAAGAAAAGAAAACCTAAAAAAAGGCACTTACGACTAAAGTGATCTCTCAATAACATATAGAAATTATTTATATCAATTATTTATTAATATGATTTGTATTTACATACCTTGTAGCCATAATTGAAAATGTAATAAGCAACCAAATATATGGTAAAATTCACCAAATCAAATCTTCAAAAGTTAGAACTGCTTTTTAAGGAGCAGGAGTATACAATTAGGTATGAAAAAGGTAATTTTCAATCCGGCTATTGCATCGTGCAAGCTCGTAAAATAGTAGTAATTAATAAGTTTTTTGATACAGAAGCAAGAATCAATTGTCTACTTGACATCTTATCTACAATTGTTGTTTTGGAAAATCTTATGTCTGAGCAATCTAAATCTTTATATAAGGTAATCCTTAAAAGCGAATTAAATAGAGCTCAAGTCGCTTAATACTTCCTTTCATTAGTATTAGTTATGGTATATTAGTAGAAGTTCAATAGACATCTATACCCTAATGCGATTAATTTTTCTTGGTACAGGTACATCTCAAGGTATTCCGACTGTAGGTTGCGAATGCTTAGTATGTACATCTGATAATCCAAGAGATCAGAGGTTAAGAAGTTCCGTTATAGTACAAAATAAAAATACTTCTCTTCTTATTGATACTGGACCAGATCTTAGGCAGCAATTGCTTCTTAATAAAATTACAGATGTAGATGCTATTCTATTTACTCACGAGCATAATGATCATGTCATAGGCCTAGATGATATCAGACCAATGTATTTTAGACGTCGCTCAAATATTCCCACTTATGGATTAAAAAGAGTGCATGAAGAGGTCAAACAGCGGTTTTCGTATATGTTTGGTCAAACTGTATATCCTGGTGTAGCACAGATTGACACTCATGATATAGATGAGCATACACCTTCTTTCAATATCGGCGATATAGCCATTACGCCTATAGGTGTTCATCATGGGAAATTGGGGATTCTGGGATACCGATTTGGTAATTTGGCATATATCACTGATGCTTCTCACATTGATAATGATCAAATAGAAAAATTGCTTGGACTTGATGTAGTGGTTATCAACGCTCTACAAAGGAAAGAACACCATTCTCATTTCACATTAATAGAGGCATTAGAATTCGTAGATCAGATAGGTGCTAAACGAGCTTATCTGACACATCTCAGTCATTTAATGGGAACATATGATGATATCACACTGGAGCTGCCATCAAATGTTTCATTGGCATATGATGGTTTAGTGATAGACATTTAATAATATTTTCAAATTCTATAGGATTTCATTTTGCATAAAAAAAGAGCCAAATCGAAAACGATTTGACTCTTTATATATGATTAAGACTAAAACTAAATCGCGTTTAGCATTTAGTATGTCCAAAGATCATGTTCAAAGTTGAATAACTCAGCTTTAATCTTCTTAGATTCAAGAAGGATATCAATGTCAGAACTTTCCTTAGCAGGATCAAACATATCTTTTACCCTAAGGTCTAGTACATTTGATGACTTATAGATTACACTTGCAAAAAACCTAGACTCAAATAAATCAGACCAAGTCATTGGGGCCATATCATTATTTTCGTTGAATACTCTGTGTTTTGATAGGTATTCTCTTGCTTCAGGATAGTAGATCCAGAATAATGGTAATGAATATTTAAATTCTTGAGTTTCATCATCGAAAACATCTCTCTCAGGAGCTATACCTAAAATTCTAACCTTTAGTCTCGAAGATTCTTCATCAAAGAACCACATCTCCTTTACTCTAAATCTATTAATATCTTCCCAACTGATTTCACTCTTTACTACTTGCACTTTTTCTTCGTAAGTATCGTAGTCAAAGATCACAGATGTATCAATTCTATTTAAAGACTTCTCAACATCTTCAGCTGTCAAAGGAGTAGTAAATTTCTCATCTTCAAAAACTGTGATATCACCATTTTCAATCATTTCTCTAAAAACACCGAATAGTGGCTTCTCAGGATATCTGAATGGAAGATTCATTTTTTCCCTTGTATCGAGAACTCTCCATACTCTCTTTTGCCAAGCTAAATCAGCTTCTCTTATTGGCTCATAAGGAAGTACTCTGTTTTCAACGATTAGTCGCTTAGAAACGATATCATCTACGTACATGTCTTCAGCTGGTTCGCTAGATTCTGTAATAATTTCTTCAGCACCCTTTTGAGCATTTAAGAAAGTTACACATCCTACGAAGAGTAGAGTTAAAAATAAATTGATAGTCTTCATAATAATTATGATTATGTATTAATTAAAATCAGTTTGATTTATCAAGAACAATGGTTACTTGATATTAAATACCATCTGTCCAATATTACGCGCTGCAGCATCACCAGGACACTTACACTTAATATTCTCAAAGAAGTACTTATCTCCAGCAACAGCTTTTCCGATGATTCCAGGAGTTTTCCCACTATACTTTCCACCACTGTTTCTTGATGGCTCAGGATCTTGTCTCTTTGGTACACGTACTACTACATATTCTGTAACGTTACACTTAGCATCAAAATCAAATCCTTCTAGATTTGGACGAACACCTTGCTGAGCTTTAAACTCACCTGCAGGCATCGCTCCACCTCTACTATTAGATAGCATTGGAATAGGACTAGGAATACGCTTTACTCTAAACTCACTCTTAGCTGTTAGACCTGGAGCAGTTACATTGATATAAGCAAATTCATCTTTTCTCGTAGGCTTAGTCACTTTTACTACATAGTTACCACCAGACTTATTGATTGTACCTCCACCAGCACCTGACATGGATACTTTAACATCATTTGAGGCTACACCTGCAGCAGAAACTGCCACTGGGTTATCCACACCGATATAGAATACATTCATCTTTAATGGAGATACTGTTACAGATCTTTGACCCACTTCATATTCGAATTCTTTCTTGTAAGTCTTTTTATCACCAGTAACTGGATCCGTTACCGTAATGGCAGCGTTGTATTTCTTTACACCTAAACCATTTGCTTGTGTTGAATACTTTGCAACACCATCAGCATCAGGACGTAAACTTTTACCATTCACAGAGATCGCTAAACCAGTCTGAGAATCTTTACCTGCAGAAGCAGACAAGAATACATCTGTTTCGAACTTCTCTCCTTTGATGATATAAGATTTCTTAGGTGCAGAAACTACTGTAAACTTATCCAATACTACTGTAGCTCCACCAACTCCAACTTTTTCAGCTAGGTGGTTTAATACTGCCGCTTCAGAAGCTTTGATATCATTTTTGAACTTAGTGAATATTGGCATTGTAGCACCTAATGGCATATGGCCAAATGTAAAATCCGCCCAATCCTTCTTTTTGTTTGGTGATTTTGTCCATGCTACTTCATCAATAGTCAGTGGTAATTCGGCCGCAAGCTTTGGTCTATCTGCTTCATCAACGAACTCTAAGAATTTCTCCTTATACTCAATGATTTTAGCCTTAAGCTCCATACCTCTACCTTCATCTACCATCATACGTGTAGTACCATCGTAGCTTTTCTTACCTTTTAATTCTCTCTTATCGAGCACCATTACGTAATCACCTTCATCTTTAGTACCATTATTATCTCCAGACGCATCAATTAATTGGTCTACGATACCATCGATATATCCAGAAGCTTCTTTTGAAAGCGCACTTAATCCTGGTAATTTGTCTGCATAAACAGCAAGAGATGCCTTCTTTTTAGCGGCCTCTTTTATTAATTCTGGCTTGGCACTGTTTGCTTCATCTAAAGAAGCGTTGGCTGTTGTAAGCCCTTCGTCCACCATTTCGAACGCGTTAAATATCTCTGCAGATACATTAAGTGCAAGCAGAGCGGTCAATACCAGGTACATGATGTTAATCATCAGTTGCCTGGGTTCCTTAGGAATTGACATATATATGTATTATTTAATAATTATCAATAGGGTTTCTAAAACTGAATAGTATTGAAAGCGCTTGCTTATTACTTACCAGTATTTACATTGAATGCAGAAAGTACATTTCCATATACTCCATTCAGAGAACCTAAATTCTTGTTTAGAGAAGTAAGTTGCTCTTTGTAAAGCTTAGTATCCTCTACTGTATCATTTAGTGTAGACATAGCTTCAGTCATTTTAGAATAGAAGTTATGCATAGACTTAAGTTGCTCAGACGTTTCAGAAAAATCAACTTCTTGAAGTGCCTTAAGAGATCCCATACTCTTAGACATTACTTGTAATTCATTTAACATTCCTCCAAGATTGTTCTCTACTGCATCAGCATTTAATGGTCTAGAAGCACCTGCTCCTCCTCCTGCTGTAAGAGGTGATATGCTTGAGCTGTACGCATCTAATCCTGGGTATAATTTTTCCCAATAGTAATCTTTCTCTGGTGGTAGTAATCCTAACATTAAGAAAAGACCCGCTTCAGTAAGAAGACCTATAGTAATGAATGTATTACCGAGAGGGTGAGAAGTAATTTTCATAAGGGCTCCAACCATTACGACTGCGGCTCCTACTCCAATTACAAGGTTTTTGAAATATTTAAAGCCTTTTGATTTAATAAAACTCATTGTAGAAAAATTTAATACGGTTAGTTAATAAGTATATTTTAACGTTGTCCAGAGGACAAATATTGTTGCAAATAAAAATTAATAAATCCTGTATAAAACACTATAAATCAATACAATAGAATCTAAGCCGATACTAGGTATAGGAATAGAATTATTATTATGATGATATATATTGGATTATGTAGAATGTAAAGAAAGTAGTGAAGGAAGATGGTTTTCAACCTTCACTACTTTTATATTTTCGACTAGAAGTCGTTGATTGATCTTCCTAAGAATGTTACAGCACATCTGAATCCGATGTAACTCTTTGTAGTATCTTGAAATTCCCAATGTCTTGTACCTGTATGCAAGTAGTAAGCAATGTCTTTCCATGATCCTCCTCTGATCACTTTTCTTTTGTACACATCTGGATCATCATCGGCTGCTACGTAATTGTAATCAGGATTCATATCATGAGTATGTGTATAAGAGTTTTCGTGGAATGCAGATTCTGTCCACTCCGATACATTTCCTGCCATACAGTATAGACCATAGTCATTAGGGAAATAAGCATCAGCTTTTACCGTATAGAATCCACCATCTTCAGGGTAATTTCCTCTTCCAGGCTTAAAGTTTGCCAAAAGACATCCTTTAGCATTTCTTGGATAGTATCCTCCCCATGGGTAAGGAGCTAAATCATGACCACCTCTTGCTGCGTGTTCCCACTCAACTTCTGTAGGCAATCTGAAATTTTCTGTATTAGGTTCGTTTTCACCTCTCGTAGAATTCCAAAGATTTGTTCTCCAGTGACAGAAAGCTTTAGCTTGCTTCCAATTTACACCTACTACAGGGTAATCATCGAAAGCTGGATGAGAGAAATAATTTCTTGTCATCGGCTCATTGTAAGAGTAAGAGAAGTCTCTGATGTAACAGAGCGTGTCTGGATATATCGCAGCTTCTTCATCTCTAATTAGAGTAGCTCTACTCTCTCCTTGTGCTGCCGCTTTCCAATCTATCCATTGGTACTTATATATAAACTTCTCTACTTCGAATTCTCTCTTCCCATCAAATGCCATATCTCCTTGATAGAACATTTCGTCAAAGTCTTCAGAAGCGTAATCGAGATCATATTCCCAATCGATTCTTTCGTTACCGTAGTCATCTTCTATAAAGTCGCCCATAATAGTGTGCGCTATAGAATCTCTAACCCAGTATACGAATTGTCTGTATTCGTTGTTAGTGATCTCTGTATCATCCATGAAGAAACCCTGGACAGAGATAGATTTTGGTCTTTGTGTATATGTACTAAACATATCTTGATCACTCTGACCGATATGAGCATTACCCGAAGGAACATATACCATACCATATGGATTAAATCCACTCCAGTTTGGTCTTTCCATGACTCCCGTAAGCTGCCCTGTCTCCTGTGTGCTACATGACGATATGATCATCATTAGCGTAAAAATTCCTAAAACGGAATGTGTTATTCTTTTCATGTAGTAAAGCGATTTAACCTGATTTTTACAAAATCTACGTATAAGACGCGTAAAGATAGTCTTGTACTTCAATTTTCAAAAAATTTTCACAAAAATAAGATTTTCAAATGAACAAAAAGTATCGTTAGTGAAGTGATAACGCTATTTTCTGTCCTATATTCTGTTGAACGCAACTATTTTTATCATCACATTATAAGCTTTCATAATATGATGCTGTTTATAGATTTCTAGGATTATATTCCACCTTTGGACTATTTCCTAGACCGATCAATTTTTTCAAATTATAATTAAGAAGAATCTCATGTGATCCTTCATTTACTCTTTTCAGTTCTGAAAGTCCTACATCATAGCTGTAAGACAATCTATAATGCCTTCCGAGGTTCATTCCCGCGACTATCGTCACGGCATCCAACGAGTTGGAGCTATAACCTCGTAAACCTACTCCTCCAAAAACATTGCCATTTATCTCAGCCATTACAGAAACATCTGATTGGACGACATTAAAATCAGACTTCAGTAAAATAGTTTGCAAAAAATGCAATTCTTCACTAACTCTCATTCTGTATTGTCCAAAGATGTCAAAATGGGTGACTAAGCCTATTTCTGCACCTCCGATTCGTTGTTTAATCGTAGGTATTCTAGAAATAGAGACACCAAATTGAGGATCTCCCATGTATAAGTATGCGCCTAACTCCCAAATTGGCGCCAAGCCGCTAAAAGTGCTATTAATTAATAAAGGATCATTATGCTGAAAAATATTGGTTTCATAATCACCATTAGGGGTTCTTAAGCTTTCACCATCAATGTCGGTCTGAATAACTCCTAACCTTAAGCCAGTAGAAAGAAAACCAAAAGGTAAATTGGCCACATAATTATATGAACCTGAAGCGGAAAGATGCCTGAGCGCACCTTCAGTTGATCTTTGCAATTCAAAACCTACAGCACCATTTAATATATAAGCGGGAATATGAGCGGATAAGTATTGTGTCCTTGGTTGACCAGGAAGACCTGTATACTGAGACCTAACCATGGCATCGATACTCAAAGAATAATCCAGACCAGCATAGGCAGGATTGATTCTATACTTGGAGAGCATGAACTGACTGTTTTGCTGCTCTTGTTGCGCAATACCAGTCGAAGACCATCCCACAAGGAAGGTGAATAAGCTAATAGTGATATAGCGTATCAAAGGGTAACAGGTTGATTATGATGTAAATTAGAGAATTTGAGCGCTAACCAAGAATTTGATATGTTAATATTCGGAAATAGGGCGTTTTAATTTGAAACTATGTTGTGTTTGAGACTAACAATATCTTTAAAGAGGAAATCTAGTTCTTCATTGGCAACAAATCCAAGGATACCAAACGCTATACATTTGGCTTTATAACCTCATTATTTAGAACGAGTGCATTAGGTACATTTTTCCATTCGTACACTAGATAAAGAAGCAGTAAAAAATACTCTGTAGCCACGACCGCAAGATTCTCATTATAAACCTCATAACTATAATTAATGTAGGTTAGCCAAATAAGAGAAGACCATAAAATAGCCATTCGAGATCTTATAAAAACACTACAAAATATAGGAATACTCAAATACCAGGGATGTACTGTAGTTGCAAATAAGAGATACAATAAGATAATTACAAATAGATATGCAAACAAACTTTTCGTTTTCTCTTTTATCGTCAAATAAAGAGTAAGACATATAAACAACATCCCTAGGATAGGTCCAATATAAGTTATTAGATTATATCCGGACAACTGAAATCCAATCCATCTCAGTAAATAATAAATGCCTGCATTAAACTCAAATTTTCGGAAATAGAGATCTATACTTGAAAGAAATTCTCCGTAGTTGAGACCTAAAATCAGAGGAAGAAATACCACTAGCAATGCCAGCATAAATACCGCTAATACTTTTATACCTTGCTTCCATCTTATCTGCCAAAGCAGGTAAGGTAAAATAAGTAAACTAAGCAATTTGGATCCTACTGATAAAGCTAAAAATATCATTGCCCAATACTTTTTACCTATTGTCCAATAATAGATCGAAGCAGAAAGAAATGCAATCATTATGATCTCAAAATGTAGATTGCCTATTCCTTCAATTATGATCAAAGGATTTAACCAATAAATCAATATCGACGACATTACAATTTTTAGATGTCTTAAAATTTTCACTGCAAAAAATAATGTAAGGCACTCTGCTAAGAAAAAAAATATCTTCATTAATACAGATGAAAACTCTACTGACAAACCTATCCAACTACTCAAATAAAATATGAATTGACTTACTGGAGGATATACGGTGAAATATTCAGGTGAATTCATTTTCGCAAGAATATTTCCTTCTGCTAATGAAGGAACCTGTTGAACAATATCAATGGGCAAATAAGCATAAGGCTGCATTCCATTATGAGTGATTCTTCCATCCCACACGAATCTATAAATATCATCCGACAACTCCGGAAAGAAGAAAATTGCAACTATCCTAGCCAACAATCCTGCTAAGATTAAATAGCTTATTTTTTTACCTGCTGGATTAGACCATATGAAGAAAAAATAAGTCAGAAAAGCTAGAGGAAAGCCGAGGGCTAACATCTCAAAATCAGACTGCGAAGGGAAGACAAGAATATAAATAATAGAGCATAACCAAAGTACAATTCCTACTCCATAGCTTATATTACTATCACGTATAATCACCTTGCTTTGCTATGCTTTATAGAGAAAAAGAAAATAGTACTATAACCAACCGCGAGCATAGCATGGAATATAATAAAAGAAGTATTACCTAATATGATGGCTCCAATTATTGCCATTATAAAATAGATGGCTAATAAGCCTTCAAACATGGTTACTTTATTGATGCTTTTATAATGATACTTATCCTTAGCAAATTTATCTGTAAGCCCTTTGATATTAAACTTAGGCGTCCTTACAAATGGCGACTTCTTTCCTCTTAGTCCTTGTATCACGGCAATACTATTATGAAAAGACAAACCCATACTTAAGGCCAAGAAGACCGGAAATAAAAATATAAACTTGAAGAAATTCTTTACAGTTAATCCTTCTTCCCAAGCCTTTCTGACATTGGCATTGTAGTAGACGATTATAATGGTAAGTAAAGAAATTAGGAAGACACCTAAATAATCTAAATTGAAATTAATGCCTTTAAGCATAAATACTAGTGGTACACTTGATACTCCAATAAAAAAAACAAAAAGAAATATTGAACTGGAAAGTAAATGAGAAGTAGCATGTATTTTTCGTCCAAAAGAAATATTTGATTTCCAAACACTAGGTAATAACTTCACTGCTGTTTCAGCTCCGCCTTTCATCCATCTATGTTGCTGCGATTTAAGTCCATTCATTTCGGCTGGGAGTTCGGCAGGGCTTGTAATATCCTCCAAAAATGTAATTTTCCATCCTTTGAATTGCGCTCGATAACTAAGGTCTAAATCTTCTGTAAGTGTATCGGCTTCCCAGCCTCCAGCATCGGCGATGCATTCTCTTCTCCATACGCCAGCAGTCCCATTAAATTGTAATAAATAGTCAGCATTATACCTTCCCATTTGTTCGACAGTAAAATGAACATTTAATTGAAAAGCTTGTAAGCGTGTAATTAAAGAGTAATCTTCATTGATATGTTCCCATCTCGTCTGTACTACACCTACTTTCTCATCTACAAAATGAGGAATAGTCTTTCTTAAGAAATCTGGATTCGGTAAAAAATCTGCATCGAATATGGCTAAAAATTCGCCCTTGGCAAACTTAGTCCCTTCTTTGAGTGCACCGGCCTTATACCCTACTCTATTAGATCTAGTGATATGATCTATATTAAATCCTTTAGCTTTATACTCTTCCACTTTGGCCAATGCTATTTGCACAGTTTCATCTGTAGAATCGTCCAGAAGATGAATTTCATATTTGTCTTTGGGATAATCAAATTTCACAATATTATCTATCAATCTTTCTACCACGTATAATTCGTTGAAAATTGGTAGCTGTATTGTCACGAATGGAAGATCTTCATCTTTAGTATTGGAAAAATCTGCAGAACTTACTTCAGCATTTTTTCGATAATGATACAGAAGATGGAACTGCATCAAACAGAAAACCATAATATAAATCAATGCGACTACGTAGAGTCCTAATAATATGTATGCGATAATAGCCATGTAGTTACATTAACTTAAATATAGTCCATAATATCTTGTGTCCTGCAAGCAAAGTACCCTTGATGGTACCAGACACTTTAGATTTCCCAATTCTTTTCCTGTATTTGACAGGTACTTCTGTGGTTTTCATTTTATACTTAGCCGCTTTCACTTGCATCTCTACCGTCCAGCCAAAATCTTCATCTTGCATATCTATCTCTACCAACTTATCCCATTTTATAGCTCTAAAAGGACCTAAGTCTGTAAATTGATAATTATAAATAAGCTTAATAAGATTGGTGGCCAACCAATTTCCAAATATTTGTTGCGGCATCATGGCCCCAGCCTCCATATTGCCCATGGCTCGACTTCCAATCACCATATCCATATCTTGCACAAAAATCGGTTGTAATACCTCCGGTAATTGGGTCGGATAATCGGAATAATCTCCATCAATAAAAACAACGATATCCGGTGATTGATCTAAGGATTTAATATAAGCTACCCCTTGAAGACAAGCACTACCATAACCCTTCTGAGGCGCAGGTACCACTACGGCACCATGATTTGCTGCTACTTTAGCAGTATGGTCAGTACTAGCATTGTCACATACTATAATATGTCGAAGTATATCCTTAGGCAAGTCAGCAATGACTTTACCTATAGAGCTTTCTTCATTATAAGCAGGTATGATGACGTCAATGATAGCTTGACTTTTGTCCATGTAAGAAGTTAGATTAAAAGTGAGGACAAAAGTAGCATTTTGTAAACTTTAAAAGGTGTTGTCAGTAGGACAATGCTACGAGTAAAAGTGCTTCTATAGCCTTACATTATTAGTAGATTTGCACCATACTGCATATTAGTCTTCAAAATTGTCTTGAATGACCATTGGCAAATCATAAGTTATCTCAATAAATACTGCCTCAAGGCCGTTAAATACCGTATGAACATTACTATTTCCACTTTAAAAATTATCGGATACTTAATGCTAGGCATGCTATTATATAGTTGTGCTAGAGAAGAAGTGTATATGGGCGATGATATAGACATTACTACTTCGAGAGATACAATCATGTTCGATACTGTCTTTACTGAGGTGGGCAGTGCTACTCGTAGCTTTAAATTATATAACGATCAAAATAAAGCGGTAGGTGTTGATATCAAACTTCAAGGCGGAACCAATTCTTTTTACAGAATCAATGCTGATGGCTTAATCGGCCCAGAAATCAATAATGTGATCATCCAAGCTGAGGATAGTATTTACGTTTTTGTGGAAGTCTTCATAGATCCTGATCAGCCATTATCGATAAGTCCTTTTGTGGTAGAAGATCAAGTAATTGTGACTGGAGGTAATGATGAAGAGATTATCCAACTAGAAGCTTTTGGTCAAAACGCTAATTATGTATTTGGAAAAAGAGATATCACACAAATAGAAGATATATGCAATGGGCTTAGTGGTCAGGTAATATGGAATGATCCTAAGCCGTATGTGATATATGGCATTATGGGTATTAGTGGCTGTGATCTTATCATGGAAGCTGGCACAAATGTATATATCCACGGAGGAATTGTAATCGACAGAATGGATAGTATCACCTATAATCCTGGCAGAATCGTTGCACTCAATGGTGGATCAATACAAGCGAATGGAACTTTAGGTAATCCCGTGACAATACAAGGTGATCGTTTAGAACCAGAATTTGCCGATATTTCTGGACAATGGTTTGGAATTGTACTCGGAGAAGGCTCGGTAGATAACAGCTTTTCACATACTACTATCAAAAATGGAATCTATGGTATTTTGGCCGATTCTTCGTCTCATGTTCAGATGGATCATTGCCAATTACTGAATTCGTCCTCTTTGGGTCTCTTTGGAAGTCACTCTAGTGCGGAGATCAGTAATTGTATTATTTATTCTGCTGGAAGTTATGGAGTATACTGGAGATATGGAGGTGCGTATAATATGAATTATACTACTGTCGCTTCTTATGGTGTACAGGCCGAAGCTTTGCGCATGGAAAATTACTTGTGTACAGATCCTCTATGCTTAGGAGAAATCAGAACTAATCCGCTGATTGCAAATATCTCAAATAGTATTTTGGCCGGATCTTCCAGAGATGAAATATTAATTGATGAATTTGAAGGTTCAGATGCATTTACTGTGGACTACAGCATCAATAATACTTTAATTAGGATAGATGAATTTCTAGAAAACAGACCGGACTTCTTTGAAAACTGTAATGATTGTCTCAATTACAATGGAACTGATCCGCTCTTTATTGATATCAATGAGAATAACTACGAATTAGATTCCCTATCGATTGCTGAGCGAAAAGCGTTGCCTATCAACGGAATTAATGATGATCTACTTGGAAGAATGAGAAGTAGTGAACCTGATATAGGATGTTACGAAAGTCAATTCAAAATATAACTGAAGTTTTTAGGATTTACTATATCACTGTAGATCTCAATCAAATTTCCTTTGGCTTATACTACACTGTAAAAATAGTTTAGTAACCTTTATTCATGTTATAGTGCTATGGTGCTAAGCGAACTATATTCCATTTATCATCCGTATCTGTATACGCTAATCGGTCATGGAGTCGGCTTGGTCTACCCTGCCAAAACTCAATGAAATCTGGTTTAATCTCATAGCCTCCCCAATGTGGTGGAATGGGAATCGAAGAACCCTCAGGATATTTAATTTCAAGCTCTTTAAGATTTTTCTGGAGCACTGATCGGTCAACAATAATATCACTTTGTGGACTCGCCCATGCACCTAGTTGACTACCCCTTGGTCTGCTATGAAAATATTTCTCAGATCTCTCTCTGCTGATTTTTTCTGCTGTACCTTCTATACGGACTTGGCGTTCTAATTCTTTCCATAAGAATGTTATTGAAACCTGAGCACTATGCTCAATATCCATAGCTTTAGCACTTTGATAATTGGTATAAAAGACGAATCCTTTATCCGAGATCTCTTTGAGTAATACAGTTCTTGCATGAGCGCGCAAATCAGCTGATACCGTAGAAAGTATAAATGCATTGGGCTCTAAGATATTAGACGCCTGCGCTTCAGTAAACCATTGCTTAAAAAGTATCATCGGATCATCTCCTACATTACTTTCATTGAGTTCTGCTTTAGTATAATTTTGCCTGAGGGCATGTATATCTTCTATTTCTCTATTCATGATTTACTTCACTGAGGCATACATTGCCTTCACATCTTCTTCCGAGTAATTACCAGCTAATCCAGTTTGGAAAACATATTCTTTATCTCCCTGTATCTTTACTACTCTAAAATCATAGTTCAATATTCCGTCTACATTCTTTTCGAAAATAAATCCATCATCTTCTTCAGCGATAATTTTTGAAAAGAACTTATGTGATTTTGCCTCAGCTAATTTATCATTCATAACCGTTTTCTTATCTAAGGTCAATAGATCGCTCATGAATATTTGTACGTAGTAATTTTCATCAGCTTTGACTGTCAGATCCTGCATCACTCCATAATCCGTTTTCTTAATCTCTGCTCCTTCAGGTACATGCATAGCTATAGGAAATCCATACTGCATCAATTCCGTCTTTTTCATTCCTTCTAAGGGATCAGGCTTACAAGAAAAAATAATCAATGTAGAGGCGAGTATATATAATATTGTTCTTATCGTCATTTCAATAATTTAAGCGCTATAAATAGTCAAGCCTGACAAAAGTAAGCAATTGTCAGGCTTGATCGTTAAAGGTTGCAATAATGATTATCTCGATTACATAGTTTTAATCGAACAACCTATCGCTTTAGTCTTTGTAATTGCAGGCTTTTCTCCATGTAGTATGGATCCTGCTGCAGCTTCTACATAGTTAACAGTAGCAGATGCTGCGTCTCTTGGGCTATCATCAATGGCTCCAATATATTGAATCACCATATCAGCATCAAGGACATATGCATGTGGCGTTTTAGTCGCTCCCCATTTTGGATATACTTTTTGTCCTTCATCCATTAAATAAGGAAATTCAAATCCCTTTTCTTTTGCTCTTACTTGCATTTCTGCATATCCATCTTCAGGCACCTTTCTAGGGTCATTAGGATTGATGGCATAAAGTGCAAAGTTGTTTTCTCTTGCAAATTTGTTAAGTTCATTCATTCTGTCTTCATACATCACAGCGTATGGGCAGTGGTTGCAAGTAAAGACTACGATATATCCCTTTACTCCCTTAGCGGATGCTAATGAATACATATTACCATCAACACTTTTGAGATTGAAGTCTTCTACCTTATCTCCAACAGTGTATGGGTCTCCTACTTCATTAGAAGAAGTAAATGGCATAATAAACGAAAATAATACTAGTAATAATTGGCTCATGGCTTCTTGATTAAATGTTAGTTAGTTAATTGTGAATAGAGAGAAAAAGTTGATCTAATTCCTCATAAGTATGAAAAGCTTTATCCCAAAACACAGATTCATCACCTTTATAAATAATGGTAATGGGTATCGCACCTTCCCAAGATGGATCTACTTTATCGATCCAAACATTGCTCTTAGGATCGTCAAGGAGTACCACTTCGGATTGAATATTGTGTTTGTTCAAAAAAGGTAGAAGTTTGGAATCTACTTTTTTAGGAAAGTCTAGACTTACGAGTACGACTCGTACTTTGTCTTTTTGATAAGCAGTAAGTAGCTGCTCAAAATATGGAAGCTCTTTAACGCAAGGTCCACACCAAGTTGCCCAATAATTGATAACGTAGGTATACCCATCGTCTCTATCCATATATTCTTTAGCTAAATCGTCATATTCCGCATAGGATTGAACTTCAGTCCATTGAGCAGAGAGAGCGACCGAAACCAAGAAGGCTATAGATAGTAAGAGTCCTTTCATACCTAAAATAACGAAAAAGACTGCAAAAGGATTATGTCTATGAACGGTTTCGCTTGTTAATTATATGCTAAAGAAGGAAAGTTAGTTACTGAGATATGCAATCAAGATCTTATTGCACAATTTCGTCCGCATCCTTTACTCTATTTCTCCACCAGATAAAACCTAATATTCCTGCGATCAGATAAGGCATTGAAAAAAGATAAAGTATTCCTGTATTGAGCCCTCTGCCTTCAGTTCCGCCATTATCAAGATTACTTTCTGCAGCCATTCTACACATAGGGCATTGTGCTAGCAGCTCTGCACCAAAAGGTAAGACCAACAAAATTAATACTATGAATAAGGATTTAGCTTTCATATCTTTTATTTAGGATAACAAGGAGCTAACATGATATATACCACAGGACCAGACATTGCGACATATAGCCATATTGGATACACCCATTTGGCCATTTTTCTATGTTTTTCTACTTGGAAAGTATAGCCTCTTATGAATGTCAATAAGATAAATGGTAATGATAATCCTGCTAGAATGATATGAGAAATAAGTATTATAAAGTATACTATTCTAATATTACCTTCTTTGCAATAGGTAGTCTCGTAAGTGGTAAAATGATAGAGCACATAACACAATAGGAACAAAATCGAAAACACCATGGCGGCATAGATCATCTTTCGATGCATATTGATATTCTTACGCTTTATAAAGAATACAGCCATCATAAGACAAAGTGCGCAACAAGTGTTCAATAGCGCATTGATTGGGGGAAGTATACTTGTATCAAATCCCACCTCAGGCTTATTTGGACCACGCATAAAAATTACCAGAGCAATTACAACTGCCGAAAGTACGTATGCTAATTTATCTAACTTTTTACCTAGTTCTGGATTTGGAGTATTCATCATCGGTCAGTCATTTTAATAGAAGATTTCTTCTTTAGTGGAAGTATCACGGCTATATCTCTGACTAACTCATTCACTGTGCTGTCATTGAGTGCGTAATAACTTCTTACTTGCAATGCCGTATCGATCAAGATGATATCCTTACCGCTATAGGCATTCATAATCGACTTTGCATTTGGACTATATACTTTGCTAAAACCTTCTTCATTGCTGATCAAGCTATCACTTACTATTTGCAGTAATTCAAGGTTAGGAGATTGCGTAAATTGCTCATAGATCATAGTGAGATATTTGCTATCCTTACTATTCTCATTGATATGAATCAAAGCCGTTTTATTGTCTAAAGATCTGCTACTTCTGGCTACTCCATTTTCATAGAATTGGAAATCGATCAACTCCCCTTTGGGCTTCACCATCTCCAGCGCTGCTAGTCTATAGTCTACCCCACGGCTTAAATATAAGTATGACCCTAATGGCAATACGATAAACATTAGAAACAATACAAGAATGGGAAGTAGTTTTTTCATAACTATAATTAGTATTACAAAGTTAATAGTATAAAGGAATTCTAGGGGTCAATGGTTCTTCACGAATTTGCAATATTATGGCGTATGATGAGTTTGAAATTATCCTTCGGACAAATACCCTAAAGGTTATTCGTAGTCTGCCCAAATCATGAATGCTAGAAAATGGAGCATTCCAAAAACCTTGTATTATATCATAAACGAAAAAAGGCAAATTCAATTAAATGAATTTGCCTTTAATATATCTATAAAGAAAAGGATACTAGACGAATGGTTCTTCTTCCCATTGCTTAACATCCATAGTCTTAGGTGTATTAACGCCTATTTCTGCTTTGTTCTTATTGTCAATTAATGTTCGTCGTGCGTTCCAGTCGTTACCTTCCCAGAAGAATGCAATAATAGCCCAAACTAAAAGTAATACTGGTAAAAGTACCGACTTAAGCATTCCTGGTACCTCATGCCCAAGGTGCATAAATTCATAAACGATTTTATATGCTTTATATAAACTCAATGCAATCATGGCAATAGCCATCGCCCATACTGGAGCTTCCCAATTTCCTATGTGGCCTTTACCTACTAATGCTATCAAAACTTCAATTACAGTAATGATGGCTAACATTATGATTAGCTTAAATGCAACACTTTTTGACTGTTCGTATGTCATATGTCCCATAAGTATATTATTTCTATTGTATTATTAAATGTTGATTTCGTTGTGTCTTAGCGTAATACTTTAAAGTAGATAGAATACTAAGAATACGAATACCCATACTAGATCGACAAAGTGCCAGTATAGACCTATCTTTTCTACCATTTCATAGCCATTCTTACGCTCTACATATAATCCTGTAAATGCATTGACCATGATGATTATCAAAAATACTACTCCCGAGAAAACGTGGAATCCGTGGAATCCAGTAATAAAGTAAAATAAGGCACCAAAAGCCTTAGGACCAAACTCCATTTTCTTAGTTTGTCCTGCATTTTCACCCTCCGTTACTTTATA
>CALBEE010000218.1 GCA_937927575.1 uncultured Saprospiraceae bacterium
GATGTAACTAATATCAGATTTAATTTACCAAGCGATCAGTCTGCTACTATTACAGTAATGGATGCAAGTGGTCGAGTAATGATGACTACAACACAAGCTTTTGTAGCTGGAGAAAATACAGTAGAAGTAACTAGAGACCAATTATCATCAGACGGATTATATTACTATCAGTTAGAAACAGCTGAGCGTACTATCGTCAAGAAGATGATTATGGTAAAATAATAACAAAAATATTTTGAATGCTAATTCGAGTTTTATGACTCGATTAAATTGACAAAATGTTTTGTGAATAATTGAATTGTCGAAGGGACTTTCCGATACTATCGGAATAGTCCCTTTTTCAGTTTGATAGGTTAGCCATAGTTTATCAAACTAATCTCATGGGAATAGTTACATTTGCATCCATTTTATAACGCAATATTCATACTGACGCTCATGTCCATACCTACTCGAAATGTTATACTTACTGGCTGTACGGGCATCGTAGGTTCTCATGTATTGTACGAGTTATTAAAGGAAAGAATAAGTAAGAATTGCCTAGGAAAAATTATACTCTTAGTAAGAAAAAGGGAAGGAGACTCCGCCATGCAACGTGTAGAAAGATTTATTTCTCACGAGTATATTCCTTCATTCTTGAAAGCTTATTCACTAAATCAATTGATGGAGTGGATCGAAGTGATAGATATCAGTTTTGAGAGTAATGAGTTAGCCAATGCTTTACACCCTTACAGCAAAATTGGAGATTGTCATGTCATACATGTAGCGGCGACCACAGATCTGAGATCAACGGAAAAGGCTTATGATCAAAATTTGAAAACTAATTATCAAGGGACCTTAAATCTTTTTCGAGCTTGTCAATCCTTCACATCTAGATTTACCTATATCAGTACAGTGTATTCATGTGGTGTAAAGCAAGGTACGCTCAATGATGAATATAGTAAGATAGAAAATTTTTCGTTTCGTAATCCTTATGAGGAAATTAAGCAAAAAACGGAAAGAGAACTTTTTCAAATTTGTAATGAAAGAGACATCGAATTACAAATTTTAAGACCTGGAGTCGTATTGGGTAGATTAATTGACGAACCCAAATATTATGTACCAAAGTACAATGTAATTTATGCTTTTGCAGGATTTTTCTTTAAGTTGTTATCACAGAGAATAGATGTGCCAATAGATATTGTAATCCACCCTAATGCGCATATGCATATGATAAGTGTGGACTATGTAGCTAAGACTATTGCCAAAGTCTATAGTATGTCTAATGTTACTGAGCTTAACATTATTCCTAGTAAGGGATTGGGCAAGAAGTATACCGCGATGCTTTTGGATGTAATAGGCTATAAAAATTACAATTTTGTATCCGAGCCGCATCCACCACGCAATGAAGTAGAGGGCATGTATCAAATGAAAGTAGCTCCATCATTTGGAACCTATTTGATGGAAGACGAATACCTCTTTGACAATTCAAGACTTTTAGAAATAATGGGGGAAGATAGTATCCCAGATCTTGCAAAAGAATACAGAGCCATGATCCAGTTTGCCAAAGATCAAATGTTCAAAGGTTTGGAATAGAGTTGATTAGATGAATAAATGATGAAATGGTGTAAAAGGAATTATTCCGTTTTTTCATTGTTTTAAATGATTGCTGTTCATATTTCTCCACCTCGGTCGAAATTAGTTTTTCTTCCATTGTCTTTTCTTCGACTCGTTTCTCTCGCTCAGAATGGCAATGGCAAGATGTACGAATAAATTGTTACTTCATAACAAGTGCACCTACAAAATGAGTTGTTATTCTTATTACAATGAAAGGCTCACTCTCCAAATCTTTTCGAACTGTACATCACGAATTTAATCACTAAGACTCAGGTATACTTACGCCCACAAATCGAATTGTCATCTTGACCGAAGTGGAAGAATCGATTCATCTCTTTGTTCTTTAGTTTCGACTGCAACGGAGAAACATCGCTTGAGTAGTCTACCTGTAATATTTCTCTCTTATTATCATTATTCTCATACTCTCTCCATCTCCAACGCTCTATTTATGTAATTCTCTACATTCTATCATCTGTATAGTGAAATCTTTTTTTACTCAAAAAAATCACCGCTATGAGATATTTATTTACGATTGTTTTCTTCTCTATACTGAGCAATATGTCATTCACTCAAGATATTACACAAGCCTCTACAATCAAAGAAGTGACGGTTTATGAGCAAGGAGCCACGATCCATCGTGAAATAGAATTAGAAGCATTTTCCGGAGTGAGCTATATATTTTTTGACTCCTTACCACATGATTTATCCAAGCCTACCATACAAGTAAATGTGGATGATCATTTAGAAATTATAAGCGTCACCCATAAGCAGTTGACTTATAAAAAACAAGATGAAGATTTGCTACAGCCTTTGTATAGCAAAAATGAAATACTAAGGGACTCGATTCAGTACATCAATAAGTTATCTCAAGCATTACTTGATGAGAAAAAATTAATTCTCAAACATGATAATTTTGGTAGCGAAGATGGTGATAATGTGACTAAAGTAAGAGATGCTGCAGCTCTGTATGAGTCTAGATTGAAAGAGATATATTTATTGGAATTAAAATATCAAAAATGGATTAGATCAATAAATAAAATCATCGCTACGAATAATCTGGAAATTAACGAGCTTTCTAAAGCCGGAACATACTACACTCAAGTAAAGGCTAAGGTTAGAAATTCGCAAAATAGAAAAGGCAAAATTTCAATTTCGTATTATATCAATAAAGCTTCATGGTATAGTTTCTACGATGCGCGTATAGCTAATGCTAATTCTTCTCTTCAGCACAAAGCGTATATCACTCAGACTACAGGTGAAGATTGGAATGATGTGAAAATTTCACTAAGTAATAAAAGTCCTATTAGAAAAAATACTGCTCCGCGTTTGACTCCAAAATGGAAAAATGTGAAAGAAATAAAGCGGAAGAATAATGGAGATTATACTGAAGGAATTATATTAGATAACGAAGGCCTCGCTTTGATTGGCGCTAATGTAATTATAGCTGGTACTAGCTCCGGTACATTCACAAACATTGATGGATATTTTAAAATTCATAATCCTCAACAGAGGCAATTAGAGTTTTCCTATGTTGGATTTACTACAATGTCTGCTAACGTCAGCAATTCTCAATATCTAAAAGTAATATTGGGTGAGTCTACAAGCTTAGATGAATTAGTGGTTAGTGGTTATGGCAATTCAAGTTATGATATTGATAATACAGCCTCAGGCGTGACGTTTACTTCTGAAGATATTAGAAACCTTCCTTCAAAAAATATCAATGGATTAGCCAGTTCGGTTGCGGGTATTAAGGCAGGAAGGGGAGACGCTTCAGTTTCCTATATAGATGGTATAAGAGTTAGCAATATTTCTTCGCCAGAGAATGGATATACTCGGCAAGCAGTAAGCTCTAGAGCACAGCGTTCTTTTAACCAAGTGACCATAGCGCTAGAGGATCCATATAGTATCCCAAGCGATGGACAGCCTTATGACGTCATGGTTGCTAATCATAGCATTGATTATGTTCGAGAATATTATACAGCACCCGCGATGGAAGAATTGGCCTATTGTAAAGTGGGCGTAAAAGACTGGCAATCCTACGACCTTTTTTCTGGTAAGGCGAATATATTCGTTGATGGTTTTTTTGGAGGAGTCACTCAACTCAATATGGCCGAAGATAGAGATACGCTATGGCTAGATATAGGCCCTGACGAAACAGTCGTAATTTCTCGTGAAGACCTTAAAGATTATAATAAAAAGACATTTCTCAAACGTAAAATCGTAGAGCAAAAACGCTTTAAAGTATTAGTTACGAATAATAAGGACATACCTGTCAAAGTTACTGTAGCAGAGGCACTTCCGGTATCTCAAAACGGAGATTTGGATGTAGAGGTTAAAGAATTAAGTGGTGGTATTATGAATGAAGATACAGGCATAGTCGAGTGGGACCTGACCTTATCTCCCAGGCAGACGATTGAACTAATAGTCGATTATCAGCTCAAATACAAGAAGGACTATGTTTTGAATTGATGAATTCTATGCATAGCCATAAGTATCATACTTATTGTAAAGTATACAATATTGCTCTAAAAGGGACATCTTATTCCTTTAAATACATTAATTTTGTGCCCTTAAAGTATAAATCAATAAGATGTCAAGAATAATTACACTAAGAGAAGCGCTCGGAGAGGCGATGTCAGAAGAGATGAGAAGAGATGATTCCGTTTTTCTAATGGGAGAAGAGGTAGCTGAATATAATGGTGCTTATAAAGTATCTAAAGGTATGTTGGAAGAGTTTGGGCCAAAACGTGTGATAGACACTCCAATTGCTGAACTAGGATTTGCAGGTATTGGTGTTGGAGCTGCGATGAATGGCTTAAGACCTATTGTGGAGTTCATGACATGGAATTTTGCTGTACTGGCGTTTGACCAAATAGTAAACAATGCGGCTAAGACATTGACGCAGTCTAATGGGGAATTTGGATGTCCAATAGTATTTCGTGGTCCATCAGGAGCAGCGGGTCAATTGGCGCAACAGCACTCTCAGACTTTTGAGTCTTGGTTGGCTAACTGTCCAGGTTTAAAAGTAATCTCTTGTGTAGATCCGTATGATTCTAAAGGTTTAATGAAGTCTGCGATTAGAGATGAAGATCCTATATGTTTTATGGAATCAGAGCAACTGTATGGTCTCAAGGGAGAAGTGCCAGAGGGTGAATATTTAGTACCTATTGGTAAAGCAGCGATCAGAAGAGAAGGAACAGATGTAACACTAGTATCATTTAATAAGATGATGGAAGTGACAAAGAAAGCGGCAGAAGAACTAGCTAAAGAAGGGATCTCAGCTGAAGTCATCGATCTACGTACGATACGTCCTTTGGACCATGAGACGATCGTTAACTCAGTGAAGAAAACGAATAGACTAGTAGTTATAGATGAATCATGGCCTTTTGCAGGAGTATCTGCTGAGATTGCTTATGAAATACAAAAATATGCTTTTGATTATTTAGATGCACCAGTCACAAGAGTAAATAGTGCAGATGTATCCTTAGGATATGCAGCACCATTTGTAGAAGAATATCTACCTAATCCAGCTAAAGTAATTAGAGCTGTAAAAGAAGTAATGTACGCGAGAAGGTAGACCGTATCACAAAAGAGCAAAGAAACCAAAGAGGGGCTGTTCGCGGCTCCTCTATTTTTTTTGCTTCTTATGAAGTGACTTATGTTCATCTTATAGTCTAAAGCGAGATCATTAAACGATTTAAATTCATAATTGATTAACTATAAAAGTGTGTGAAGCACAATTCAAAGAATGAATCTTCAACAAATCATATCAGTAACGCTCATCCTATTTTCTATAATAGATATTTTAGGATCACTGCCTATCATCATTTCGATGAAGGAGCAAGGTAAAGTCATCCAATCAGGAAAGGCTACATTGGTAGCGGGTATTCTTATGGTAGCATTTCTTTTTGGAGGAGAATCTATTCTGCACCTTTTAGGGGTAGACGTTTCTTCATTTGCGATTGCCGGTGCTATAGTTATCTTTTTGATGGGTATGGAAATGGTTTTGGGAATAAGAATATTTCAAGATGAAGAAGGAAGCCAAAAAGCAACCATCGTTCCTATCGCCTTTCCTTTGATTGCAGGTGCAGGTACATTGACGACTATACTTACGCTAAGAGCAGAGTTTGAAGTACCCAATATTTTAATTGGAATAGGGATCAATCTTTTATTGGTGTTTGTCGTTCTTAAATCATCGAAGTGGATTCAGAATAAAATAGGTAGAGGTGGCGCAGAAGTATTGAGAAAAATATTTGGTATCATCTTGTTAGCGATAGCCATTAAATTAATTAGAACCAATTTGGGAGTTTAAAGTCTCACTTCGATCGAATAGATTGAGAGATGTAGAGAATCGAGATGAACATAATCCGAATTGAAAAGTAAAAGCAAATTATAAAACGGAGTAGGTTAGATGTAAAAGATTAGAGTCTCTAAATCTAGTAATCTCACCTCTCGAAATCTAATGAAATATGAAATTTAACCCATGGCATGATGTCTCAATAGGAGACAAGACTCCAGGAACTGTAACTGGAATTATAGAGATTCCAAAGAATGTGAGAGCTAAGTACGAACTTGATAAAGAATCAGGAATGCTTATACTGGATAGAGTGTTGTTCTCGTCTATCAATTATCCTGCTAACTACGGCTTTATACCAAGAACTTATTGTGATGACGATGATCCTCTTGACATTTTAGTAATCTCTCAAATTGATATCGTTCCAATGTGTCTAGTAGAAGCCAATGTTATCGGAGTGATGAGAATGAAAGATGGTGATGAAATGGATGATAAAATTATCGCAGTAGCTACTAATGATATGTCATTTAATCATGTTACTGATATCAGCGAATTGCCAGTACATTGGCTCAAAGAATTAAGATCATTCTTCGAAGATTATAAAAAACTAGAAAATAAAACTGTCGTAGTTGAAGATTTTCAAAATAGACAAGTCGCGATGGAAGTAGTTGAACAAGCTATGAAAGATTACAATCAAAAATTTGGAGATAGAGATTAGATCTAAGCTCATTAGATATGAATAATTACCAGTCAATTTACTCTAGGGTATTGACTGGTTTTTTATTTTGGGACGATTTCATTTCAATAAGTATTAGCACCTATTGCTATTAAGGTAATTATACTCTATGCCTTATTGATTGATGCCATTACATTTAGATTACACTAAAATCTAAATGAATTATGTCAGCACCAATTACAGCCCAAAGATTATTAGGCGCAAGTGCTAGCGCTTATTGTGTCGATCTCAACGGAAAGTTTAATATTCCGAAAACTAAGAAAGATGGTTCGCAATTATATAAAGTAGCCAATTTCTTATCTAAGCCTCAGGCGTTTACAAATGCAGGTGGGAAGCTAAAGAAAAAAATAAATGCCGCTATACTCGGCGAATCTGATATCGGATATGTCTTGGCTTTTAGAGGTACATTACCACCCAAGAAATGGAACCTCGCAACAATAGAAGATTGGTGGCAAGATATATTTGAAATCAATCAGGTAAGTGGAGTAGGATTACCTGGAAAAGTGCATAGCGGTTTTTATAAGGCTTTTATGAGCATTTGGTCTCAAATAGAAGCAGCTCTAGATCAAATTTATACCGTAAATAAAAGTACAAA
>CALBEE010000219.1 GCA_937927575.1 uncultured Saprospiraceae bacterium
CATATGGAGTCACTAAAACATTACTTTCTAAACGAACTATCAAGTGTGCATGTCTTGGCACTGCATTGGATCTACCAATGACGGAAGCTACCTTTATAGAAAATGCTATAATGATAGTAATGTCGGTAGTAATGTTAGTCATGATTTAACAATTTCAAAGTCAAAATATAGCAAACGGCGTATCACTGAGTGTGATATCTTTAAGCCTATAATAAAGTCCAATTAAAGGACACTATCAATCATTATAAATATTAACTCATGAAAACAGCTTTACAATTTTTCCTTTTGTTGTTCTGTGCCATAACAATTAACGCTCAAAGCTCGGTAAACTTACAGATCAATCATTTACTTAGTGGATCACAATTTGAGAACGAAGTGAATACTACTAATGACCTTGGAAACGATTTTATGATAGATAGATTACAATACTATCTGTCTGGCTTCTCAATAGTACATGATGGGGGGCAAATTACTGAAGTAGAAGATCTCTATGTGCTAGTAAGTCTATTAGAGTCTACAGATGCTACTATTATTGAGCTAGGTGAATATGAAATTGAAGCATTAGAATCTGTTAAATTCTATTTTGGTGTTGATAATCAAGCTAATCATGCCGACCCATCATTATGGCCATCAGGTCATGCATTGGCGCCATCATTTCCATCAATGCACTGGGGATGGGCCGCTGGATATAGATTTATCGCTATTGAAGGAAAAAGTGGACCAAGTATAAATCAGGAATTACAATTTCATTGTGTTGGCGATCAATTCTATAAAGAATTAGCATTTGATGTTAGTCTGAGTGGTGAAAACAGTTATACTGTTGCACTTGACGCTGACTATAGCAATATATTATCTGGGATAGATGTCTCTAGCGGAAACATTGTACATGGTGCTGGCAATCCAATGCCTGTATTGTCTAATAACATTAGAGATAAGGTGTTTACATTATCAAGTGTTACCAGCACAGCTGATAGTGAATTGGTCAACTCATTCGAAGTGTTTCCTAATCCAGTAACAAATGGTCATTTGAATGTCAAGGTAGATGTTACCTCAGTAAATAATATAGTAAGAGTGCAAGATGCTCTAGGAAGAGTTATCTACAGTGAAGGGCTAAAGTCTAGCACTCAAATCGAGATTGCTAATCCTGGTATATACTTCCTATCTATTACTGATAGTAATGGAAGTACACTGGCTACTCGTAAAGTAGTGGTTCAATAATAGTTTGAAATCTATATACTACTATATAGTATTATTAAGCGTATTGGCTATCTCATGTGCTAAAGAAACGGACAGCATAGAGGTAGCCAATTTGCAAATTATGGAAGTCCCCAAAGGCTTTTCAGATATAGAGCACCCTGAAGGGAATGAGTTCTCAATGGAAAGATGGGAGCTAGGTAAGAAATTGTTTTACGATCCAATATTATCAAAGGATGGTAAAGTTAGCTGTGCTTCTTGTCATGATCCAGCACTAGCATTCTCTGACAGTGAGAAAGTAAGTATTGGTTCAGACGGCTTGCTAGGAACAAGAAATTCTCCAAGTCTGGCTAATGTCGCTTACCATCCTTATTATACAAGAGAAGGAGGTATACCTACATTGGAAATGCAAATTCTAGTACCCATTCAAGAACATAATGAATTTAACAATAACATAGTGCTAATTGCAGATACTTTAGCCCAGATATCTAGGTATGTGGACATGGCAAACATTGCATATGATCAAGAGCCCAACGCCTTTGTTATTACCAGAGCATTAGCGCAATTTGAAAGAAGTATGATTAGTGGACAGAGTCCTTATGATATGGAATATAATTATGGCGTAGAAGGATCTATGAGTCCATCAGCGTTGCGAGGTAAAAAGCTATTTGAGAGTGATAGGGTATCTTGCTCCTCATGTCACTCAGGTTTTAATTTTACGAACTACAGTTTTGAGAATAATGGGCTGTATGATGAATATGATGACAATGGTAGAGAAAGATTGACAATGGATCCTAATGATAGAGCATTGTTTAAAGTGCCATCATTACGAAATGTCCAACTAACTGGACCATATATGCATGACGGATCTATGGAATCTCTCGATGAGGTGATTGACCATTATGATACAGGAGGAAATAATCATATGAACAAAAGTGAACTGCTCAAACCACTAAATCTAACAAATAATGAAAAGCAAGATCTTCTAGCTTTCCTTGAATCTTTGACGGATCAAAAATTTATAACCAATAAGAATCTATCTAATGAATAAATATATAGTGTTACTAATCTTAGGTGTAATTGTTAGCCTTACTATATCATGTAGTGATGACCCTGTAATAGATCCTCCGATGGAAGAAATATTACAAGACACGACTTTATATAATTTCTCGTATGGTGCATTGCCTTCTCCAACTCTCCCAGATGATAATATATTAACAGAGCAAGGTGTAGAATTAGGTAGAATGCTGTTTTACGAAAAATTACTCTCCAAAGATGGAAGCCAATCTTGTGCGAGTTGTCATAGACAGGAGCACGGTTTTAGTGATACTACAAGATTCTCTATTGGTGTAGAAGGTTTATCAGGTAAAAGACAAGCTATGTCTGTATTAAACTTAGCTTGGAATAGTAATGAATTCTTCTGGGACGGAAGAGCACATCTGCTGAGAGACCAAGCGATACTTCCTATTCAAGATGAGTTAGAAATGGATGAGACACTAGAAAACGTGATATCCAAATTGAATAATGAAAAAATGTATCGTGATCAATTCACTAGAGTTTTCGGTGATGATGATATTACAGTTGATAAGATGGCACTTGTGATGGAGCAATTTATGTTGAGTATTGTGACCTATGATTCAAAATATGATCAATGGGCTGCAGGAACGGCAGAACTTACCGAAAGTGAAGAGCGTGGGCGTCTATTGTACGAAACAGAGTATAACCCATTCTTTCCAGAGTTTTCTGGTGCTGATTGTGCACATTGCCATGGTGGTGCCAACTTTGAGAATGATCAATACATGAACAACGGACTTGATGGCGAAACTGATTTCGTAGATATGGGAAGAGAAGAGGTGACTGGCGATCCGATGGACAGAGCCAGATTCAAGGTGCCAACTTTGAGAAATATCGAATTGACTGCACCATATATGCATGATGGTAGATTTCAGACTCTGGAGGAGGTGATAGATCATTATAATGAAGGAATTCATCCTTCTCCATCACTAGATCAAGCATTACTAGCTACTAGTGAGACTGGATTGTTTTTGACAGCTGAGGATAAGATGGATCTTATCAATTTCCTAAAGACGTTGACTGATCAGTCTTTTTTGAGTGAAGAGCGGTATAGCGATCCATTTTAGGAATAAATGATATAAGTTTAGATACAAGAGTAAACTTACTTACTCAATTTCAAAATCCGAAATGCCCCTTGTAGAACCAAGACGAAAACGATGGAGCCAATGATTAGATCTGGGTATCTAGTATTTGTAAAATAGACTAATGTTCCAGCTACGATGACTCCGATATTGATAATGATATCATTTGAAGTGAATATCAAACTTGCTTTCATGTGTGCCTCTTCCTTACTACTTGACTTCTGCAAAAGGTAGAGGCAAATACCATTGGCAATTAGTGCAAAGATGGAAACAATGATCATGGTAGAAAAATCAGGTAGTCCATCTCCCGCTACAAAGCGACGGATTACTTCTACGAATCCAATGACAGCTAAAGTAATTTGAACCCATCCTGCAGTCTTAGCAATGCCTTTTTTACGAGCTACTGTAGCTCCTACAGCCAATAGACTGATTCCATAAACAAATGCATCAGCGAGCATATCTAGACTGTCTGCAACTAGACCCATTGATCTTGATATTAAACCAGTAGTCATTTCAATAAAGAAGAATGCTAAGTTGATCAGGAGTATTGTCCAAAGCACCTTGCTTTGATCAGACTCTTTATCGAAAGAAGTCTCAGATGTTTCTTCTGATATTTCTAAGGATGAACCAAGATTTAAACTTTCTAAAGCACTTTCTATCTGCTGAATATCGTCTTCGTGAAAGACCTCTAAAGATCGATTGGCAATATCGAAATCCATATGTTTTACACAAGTAATATCCGCTAACTTTAGTCTTATCAGGTTTTCTTCTGAAGGACAATCCATTTGAGTGATCCTAAACGTTGATTTCTTCATAGATATTATAATTTGTAATTAATCTGTTGCAAATTTAATACTTCATCTTTTGTAGTCTCACTGCATTCAAGATAGCCAATAATGCAACTCCAACATCTGCAAATACAGCTTGCCACATAGTTGCCATTCCCATAGCTCCAAGAATTAATACAAGTATCTTGACACCAAAAGCTAGATAGATATTTTGCCAGATAATACCTTTTGTTGCTTTACTTATTTTGATTCCCATGATCACCTTTGACGGTTGATCATTCTGTATAATGATATCCGCTGTCTCTATAGCCACATCACTTCCCATAGCACCCATAGCTACACCGATATCGCTGGCTGCTAGTACCGGAGCATCATTGACTCCGTCACCGATGAAAAGTACTTTGTGTCCTTTTGCCTTCAGTTGTTCTACTTCATTCAGTTTATCTTCTGGAAGTAATCCACCTTTGGCTGTTTGTATTCCTAATTCTTTGGCAATGGATTGAGTGATAGAATTTTTATCACCTGAAAGCATGACTATTTTCTTAAAACCGTACTTAGGTAAATCATCAACGAAAGCCTGAGCATCGTCTTTGAGTTGATCAGAAACAGTGACATATCCTTGGTACTTCCCATCAATAGCCATGAGTACAATAGTCTCAACGATATCATCAATTGAAGAAGGTGTGTTTACATTATTAGATACTAAAAGCTTTTTGTTTCCTACTAATACTTTCTTACTGTCAACAGTTGCTATAAGACCCTTTCCTGCAACTTCTTTCACATTAGTCGCTTGCTTCTGGTAATCACCATACTTCATGATGGCTTTGGCTATAGGGTGTGTACTTTTCGATTCTACAGCTAGAAGAATATCCATGAAATCTTTTTCAGAGAGTCCATTATCCGTATTGATGGTAGCTATCTCAAAGACTCCCTTCGTAACAGTCCCTGTTTTATCCATCACTAAGGTATCCATCTCCGTAATTTGATCCATATAGGTTGCTCCTTTGAATAAGATACCATTCTTTGAAGCTGCACCCAAACCCCCAAAATATCCCAATGGAATACTGATTACCAATGCACAAGGACATGAGATCACTAGAAATATTAATGCTCTATAAAGCCAATCAGAAAATACATAGTCAGCTGCAAAGAAGTAAGGCAACACACAAATACCAATAGCGATATACACTACAATAGGAGTATAAATTTTAGCCAATCTTCGGATGAGTAGTTCTGTCTTCGCTTTCTTGGCGGTTGCATTTTGTACCAATTCTAAGATTCTAGAAATAGAACTATCCTTGAATTCTTTGGTGACTTCGATCTCAATAACTTCTGTAAGATTGATGGATCCAGCTAATACTTTTTCTCCAACTTCTAATACCAATGGTTTGCTTTCTCCAGTGATTGCCGCAGTGTCTACCGTTGCTTTCTTACTGATTAACGTTCCATCTAACGGAACCTTTTCACCTACTTTCACTTGGATGGTTTCTCCGATTTGTACTTCATTGGGATCTACGGTTGCATATTGATTTTCCCTGAAGACACTTGCTATCTTAGGACGTACATCTAGTAGTGCTGTAATGTTATTCTTCGCTCTTTTGACAGCTGCAGATTGGAATAATTCCCCAACTGCATAGAAAAGCATTACGGCTACTCCCTCAGGATATTCACCAATAGCGAATGCACCTATGGTGGCAATACTCATTAGAAAAAACTCTGTGAATACTTCACCTTTCACCAATGCTTCTATAGCTTCTCTAATGACTGCGTAGGCTACAGGAAGATAGGCTGCAATGTACCAAGCCAATCGAATGTAGCCTTCAAAGAACTCATTGGGTATGATGTGGTCT
>CALBEE010000220.1 GCA_937927575.1 uncultured Saprospiraceae bacterium
TTTCATACCATTACGATTTTGGTAAATGCTTAGTTTGATCTACTTCGTTGACAAATTTCCCCCAATCGATCTTGGACCAATCTTTTTGCATTTCTTTTAATTCCTTATTGATCCAAGCATGTGCATCCAATGACAATTGAGGACCATCTTTTGCTCTCATTACAGGCCCAAAACTCATTTTGATTTCCGTGCGCCAAGACGCAAATTGGCTGAAGTAATGTTGTAAGAAACTAGTATCCTGCCATAGGTCTTTAGTATCTCTATATTCTAATGCGATAGGCACCACCGGTATATTATTTTTGACTGCTTCGGTAAATGTCCCCTTACTAAATTTCAAAGTTTCGGGTGTTACACCTACTGTTCCTTCAGGATATACTAATACATTATACCCTTTCAATAAAGTCTCAACCAATTTTTCGCGCGTTGCACTTCGAGATTTTAAACTATCTCTTTTCACCCAAAGTACTCCAGTCGCTTCGGCTCCTTTATTGATAATCGGATAACTTGCAATTTCAGCTTTTGCTATTACATAAGCATCTAAGTATGCGCAATTTATAAGCGGATCAGAAAATGATCTATGATTACACACGTATAATGCAGGTGTAGTAGGCGGTTTACCTTTGACATCACATTTTATATTCAACGTCGGCAGAGCCATCCATCTTATCCATCTGCGACGCAGGCGAAATGCACGCTCTGGAGTATTACCAAAAAAAACACTTGTAATCGCATAACTCAAAAGGAATATAGCCATTGTGCCTGCTAGAAACAATGCTTTGAATATCGATATGAGTTTGTAGATAGGTTTGATAAAGTGAGTTTATGTATAGTGGATAATTATATTCCAAGTATTCCGTCTATTGTCGCGATTTTCAGTTAATTTTTTTGTCTTACTCTATTATTTCTCTGCTTTCATCTGAGGAAAGAAAAGTACATCTTGTATAGAATTAGAATTAGTCATAATCATCGCTAACCTATCCATACCCATACCTAATCCAGCCGTTGGAGGCATTCCATATTCGATCGCCCTTAAGAAGTCTTCGTCCAATACCATCGCTTCGTCATCACCTCTCTTACCCAATTCTAATTGAGCTTCGAATCTTTCTCTTTGATCAATAGGATCATTTAGCTCTGTGAATGAATTACAAATTTCTTTCCCATTACAAATCGCTTCGAAACGCTCAACTAATCCTTCACTGGTTCTATGCTTTTTAGCTAAAGGAGACATCTCTACAGGATAATCAGTAATGAATGTAGGTTGAATCAATTGAGCTTCACATTTTTCGCCAAAAATTTCATCAATCAGTTTCCCTTTACCCATAGACTTATCTACAGGAACATGTAATTCTTTTGCAGTTTTAAAGAGCTCCTCTTCAGTCATACTCGAAATATCAATTCCGGTAAAATGCTCAATCGCCTCATACATCGTAAAACGTTTCCACGGACGAGCAAAATTGATCACGTTTTCGCCTACTTGGACCTCAGTGGTGCCATGCATTTCCATTGCGATTCGCTCCACCATTTCTTCAGTAAGATCCATCATCCATTCATAATCTTTGTATGCCACATATAACTCAACTTGTGTAAATTCTGGATTATGAAATCTACTCATTCCTTCGTTACGGAAATCTTTACTAAACTCATACACGCCATCATATCCTCCCACGATTAATCGCTTTAAATATAACTCATTAGCAATACGCATATAGAGCGTCATGTCTAAGGTATTGTGGTGAGTCTTAAAAGGCCTTGCCGCCGCACCACCGTAAAGTGGTTGTAAAATTGGTGTCTCTACTTCAAGATATCCGCTTTCATTGAAAAAATTACGGATGGTATTATACATCTGAGTACGCTTACGGAAAGTTTCTCTTACCTCCGGATTAACGACTAGATCTACATACCTCTGTCTATATCTCAATTCAGGATCCGTAAACGAATCATGTACATTTCCATCGGCATCAGTCTTTACAACAGGAAGTGGTCTTAATGACTTACTTAACAATACTAATTCTGTGACATGTACGGAACACTCTCCGACATTAGTATAAAAAGCATATCCTTTTACCCCAATAAAATCTCCTAGATCCAAAAGCTTCTTGAATACAGTGTTGTATAGGGTTTTATCTTCTCCTTCACAGATATCATCTCTACTCACATAAAGTTGAATACGACCATCGGTATCTTGTAATTCAGCGAATGAGGCCTTACCCATAATACGACGCGACATCAATCTTCCTGCGAGCACTACTTCTTGATACGTTGAATCTCCCTTTTTAAAATTCTGTTTTATCTCTTGCGAAAGGGCATTCACTGGGAATCCTTCCGCTGGATACGGGTCTATACCTAAGTCTTTGATCTTTTGAAGATTCTCTCTTCTAACTAATTCTTGCTCGCTAAGTGTTTGTTCCATGCTACTTGATAAAATTGAACGACAAAAATAGATAATAAGCAGCATATGGCTTATAAATCTAATCTTTAATATATACTGCCTTATAAGACAGCACCTATAGTTTATAATATCTTCGATTTATGGCATATTACTTTAGTATCAAGGGAGTATTAAGCATAAATTAAAATTATATAATTAGCTGTATTACAGGACTAAACACAGTAGTATAGCGTCTATAATTCTATATATTTACAATTATTCTGTCTATAGGTGATCCGTAGCATTTATAGTGATAACAACTCAACCTAAAGTATGCCTTTTTCTAGTTTACGCGTTTTGGTGGTTACCGCTCTACTATTTACTATTCATAGTGCGAAGGCACAAGTTATTGCAGACGCCTTACCGGGTTGCTTAGCGATTGCTAATACTGTCGGTGTATCTTGTGATGGGGGAAGTACACAGTTTGGAATCAACGCTTTCGGACAATTTGAAATAACCAATGTTGATGGAGCGGCATGTTGTGGTTCTGGTGGTGGTGATAATAATAGCTATTTTGAATTTGAAGAAATAAATATTCAGTGTTTTGAGGATGTAATGATTTCATTTGATTATTCCGGTGACTTTGACGGAGATGATTTTGAAGATGATTCACCATTAACACCTATTTTTGGTTGTCAAGGCTCCAATCCACCTGACGGCAGTCATGATCAAATTGTCTTTACCTATAGCCTAGATTCTGGGCCTGAAATACAATCGTTGTACGTTCATGGAACAACTGCTGCTGACTTCACTGGCACTTGGACTGCTGGCCCACTTAATGGAAATACGCTTACAATTAGAGTTTATGGAGCCAATAAAGCTCAAGCTGAGCATTTCTATTTTGAAAATTTAGTTATTGAGGCTAATGCGACTTCAGCCTCTGCCGGTGATGATTTTACATATTGTGGAGACGGCCCTATTCCTTTAGACGGATCAGGTGAAGGCACTTGGAGCGGTGGTCTAGGGACTTTCTCAGATCCCACAGATCCCAATAGCACCTATGATCCTGCACCATCCGAATTTGGAACGACAGTTACCTTGACTTTTGGCGGATGTAGCGCTACTTCCAGTTGTGCTAGTGCAGATGTTAATGATGAGGTAGAGGTTACCATTTATAGTGGCGCGACGGCATCTATAGATCAAGATACTGATGGAGAGCTTTGCTTTGGAGAATGTACGACCATCAAATTTGATTTCGTTGGAGGAACAGAACCTTATGACCTAGATCTCACTTTTACCATTTCTGGAGTAGGTTTTCCAATCAATTTTAATGCTCCTGGATTTGCTACAAATGATGGCATCATTATTTGCTATGATATCACAGGAATATTCCCTTCTTACGATCCAGGGTCACAAACTATTAATGTACCTGAGATTGCTGCAGGTTTAAGCGGAACATTTACGCTCAATGGATTTACAGATGCTAATGGCTGCGAAGGTACTGTGGGTGGAATGGGTTTTTCAGTATCATTCTTAGATACTCCAGAAGCCAATTTCGCATCTTTAGAGGCCTGTGATGAAGGTGGTGGGATGGCCACTTTCGATCTTACTGAAATGGATAATGATGTGAATGGAGGCAGTGGAGAAACAGTAAACTATTACGATGATCCAGGCTTAACCAATGAAGTTTTTTCTCCCTATATAAGTCCAACTTCAGTACTTTATGCAACTGTATCCAATGCAGATTGTACATCCGAACCCGAAGAAGTTGAAGTCATAGTGCTTGATAACGGTGATGCAGGTATAGTTGAGTTCTATTGTTCTGAAATAGGCAATACCACATGTACTATTTGCGATGATGATGGCGAATTCACAGAAATGATTACTGTTATTTTTGTATTCAATGACCCTACTTTAGAGCATATAGTGACCTTGGATTATACTGAAGGTGGAAGTACCACACAAGGTATTTACACACTCGCTCCCAATCAGACTACTTTGACTTTTACAATTAATCAATTGACCACCATTCAAATCACTGAAGTTATTGAAGGTGATGAATGTCCAGATAATACTGACCTTGGTGATCTTGTTACTATTAATTATCTAATCTCACCTCTTCTAGATGACATTGGACCATTAACGGAATGTGGAAGTGTTACATTACCACCCATTACAGGTACAGGACTGACGGGTACTGAATTGTATTACACTATGCCAAATCAGGGAGGCGATAGTTATGCACCAGGAGCTATGATCACAAGTACTACTGATCTTTATGTGTATGCTGGCACTCCAGAATGCTTTGATGAGATACAAGTTGAAATAGAAATTCTCCCGGGTACAAGTTTTGAGAATCCCAATGATACTATTCATTGTGGACCGTATATATTGCCAGAAATCGAAGGAACTAACGTAGGCTCGACTGCCGCTTATTATACTTTGCCCAATGGTAATGGAAATATATTCATACCAGGCAATATCATATTGACGTCTACCGATCTTTATATCTTCGATCCTTTAGCCACTTGTCTAGGAAATGAGCCCTTTTTCAGTATTACCATAAATGCTATTCCAGAGTTCAATCTAATTGACGATGTGGATACCTGCGGCATTTATATTTTACCCGATCTTACTGGAACTACATTAACTGGTGATCAATCTTACTTTACTGAGGCTAATGGCATGGGTCTAGAATTAAATCCTGGTGACACCATTTTTGTATCGGATACCATATATGCCTATGACAACAATTTCGGATGTCTAGATCAATTAGAGATTGAAATCATTATAGATGAAGGTCCGACGGCCGGAGTCGGCGATACCATAAGTATTTGTGGAATGATACCAGAAATATTGAATCTACCAGCATTGCTTTCAACACCGGCAGATACATCAGGAAGATGGAGTGATGATATGGGAATTATTATGGATGATACTGATAGTACCTCTGTAGATGTCACAGGAATTGTAGGCACTATCAATTTTATGTACGTTATCGAAAATATGGTTTGTGGTAATGATACTAGTCATCTTCAAGTCAACCTGCAACAGCAAATCGATGCAGGTGGTGAAGATTTATTATTTGGATGCGAAACCGAGATCAACTTTATAAATCTCAATGCATTCTGGAATATTACAGGTGTAGATGATACGATTATTGTACCTCTAGGATCAGGAATAAGTGTAACAGATCCCTCTAATGTGGATCTTAGTAATGTAGATCCCGGAGCTTATATATTTCAATATATTGTCGGCATTACGGATACGATATGTATGCCAGATACTGCCAATTTAGAAATTCAAATCGAAGAGGCGCCAGACGCAGGTGAAGAGATCACTACGAGTACTTGCTTGGGAAATTTAGTAAACCTAGAACTAGTACTTCAAGGTAATAATCAAGTAGGCACCTTTGATGATCCTAACAGTACAGGAGCACTCACTGGTAGTATCGTGGACACAGATATACTAGGCGAAGGCTCATTTGTTTTTACGCATACCGTTGCTGCAAGTGGCAATTGTCCTGCAGAAACGATACAAATTACATTATTGGTTACCAACGATGTAACGGCTGGAGAATCAGTAATCGATACGATATGTTTCACTGAAGAAGTGAATCTATTTGATTATCTAGTCAATGCGTCATCTGGTGGTATTTTCTTAGATGCTGATAATGGTAACACCGAAATTCCTAGTGGAATACTGACGATAGATGCATGGCCTACATTACCTGCTGGCACACCGATCATGACTACTGCCCTCTACGAAGTAGGTGATGGTGTTGATTGCCCAATCTCTACTTCTACTGTAGAATTATTAATTTTACCAGAACCAGAAATAAGTCTTGATGCTATACAAAGTACGATTTGCGATAGTCTCTTGGATGTTGAAATAAATTACACTTATTTAGAAGGTTTCGATTTTACGATCATCATTGATGGTGCATTACCTGAACTTCCAATTTCAATTCCTTACTCAGGTATAGATCCTGATATTCCAGCTTCGGATGTTCTTAATATACAGATCAATCTAAACGAATACAACCTTCCAGGCGGTATGGATTATACCATTACCATAGGATCAATAACCAGAGATGATTGTATTACTACACCTATGCTAATACCAGATAATTTTTCTATCGGTCAAAAAGATACCCTCTTTGTAAATGATGCTATCTGCGGCAATGAATCAGTGACCATTGATGGACAAGTATTCAACGCCAGTAATCCTACAGGTGAAATATTGATACCGAGAACTGGTCAATGCGATAGTCTAATCCTAATTGATCTAAATATTCAAGATCCATCAGTTTCGTTTATTAATTCTACTTTATGTACTGGTCAATTCATAGTTGTCAATGGACAAATTTTTGATGAAACCAATCCAAGTGGAGATGCCATTTTCTTTGATATGGCTGCCAATGGTTGCGATAGTATTGTAACCGTCAATCTTACATTTGGTGATGCGAGTATTAACGATGTAGTCCAAGACCTATGTACAGGTGAAGAACTCCTAATCAATGGCATCTTATACGACGAAAATAACTTAATGGGGAGTGACACCATTTTTGGTGGAAGCGTAGGCGGCTGTGATAGTATTATCAATGTGAATCTTACACCAATCACAACAGAAGTAGGCATGATCGTAGAATCTCCTTGTGATCCTCTTTTTAATGTTACTGTTAATGGTCAAGTTTTCGATTTTGACAATCCGATGGGTACTGTTAATATTCCTGGAGGTTCTGTCAGCGGCTGTGATAGTATAGTTGATGTCAATCTTACTTTTTTAGATCCGAGTACGAGTATAGAAGATGGAAGTATTTGCCCTGGAGAATCGATCATAGTAAATGGAAATACCTATGACGAAAATATGCTTACTGGCTTTGAGATATTTCCCTCCCAAGCTGCAAATGGATGCGATAGCATTGTGAATATAAATCTTACTTTATTGGAAATCCCAGAAGGCCCTTTTACCATCAATAGCTGTGATTTGGATTTTGAATTTCCGATGAACGGTAATGTCTACAATTTTAATAATCCAATGGGAACTGAATTGATTGAAGGAGGTGCTACCAACGGATGTGATAGTATTGCCAATATTCAATTATTATTCGACGGTATTAGTGCAGAGTCAATTGTTACTGAGCCAGATTGTAATACAAGTGACGGATCAGTTACTATATCGAATATTAGCGGTGTTGCACCTTTCTTCATAGTAGAGGGAGATGTCTTAGTTGAAATAACGGAACTACCATATACAATCGATGGCTTAAGTGGAATGGGTGAGATAGAATTAATAGACTCGGATGGATGCGAGACTCAGGTGGCTTATTCCATTAATGAATTTATCGCACCAATTCTAACTTATGATATCAATGAAAATCAGATTAATATTTCTGGAATATCATTAGAGGAAATCAATTCGATAGAATGGAATCCTTCGGATGGATTGAGTTGTACAGATTGTCTCAATCCTACATATGATGTTGAACAAGATATCGATTATCAAGTAAACATTAATTACGGTACAGATTGTATAGCACAAGTAACGATACCCGTAATGGCAGAACAAGTCCCTATTATTCCTGTCTACCATATACCCAATGTATTTAGTCCTAATGGGGACGGCAACAATGATATTTTCTTTATACTTCCCGGTAATGGCGCGAGTAATCAGGTGGCATCAATGACCATCTTTGATCGATGGGGTAATCAATTATATCGCAAAGAGAACTATGTGACTGCCATTAACGAGGGCTGGGATGGCACCTTCCAAGGCCAAGAACTCAATCCTGGTGTATATGTCTATGTCATAGAAATCCTAGAAGGAGAAACAATCAAACCATTCTACGGAGATATAACAATAGTCAAATAGATTTGTTATTAATCAATAACAACAGAAACATTATTAGTGCTCAAGATCGCTTATAGTCCGATATATAAATATCCACTACCTGAAAAGCATAGATTTCCGATGATCAAGTATGAGCTAATACCTGAGCAGCTCTTATACGAAGGTACTGTTACCGAAGATCAGTTTTTTCATCCTGAGCCATTGACTGATGATCAATTATTACTTACGCATACTCCAGAATTTCTCAACAAATTAAAAAACCAAACACTCACGGCTAAAGAAATCAGAGCGATAGGTTTTCCTATGACTCCACTTCTCATACAACGTGGAAGACATATAGCCAATGGAACATTACAATGTGCCAAATACGCTATGCAACATGGCGTCGCTATGAATATCGCTGGCGGTACACATCATTCTTTTGCCGATCATGGTGAAGGTTTTTGCATCTATAATGACATTGCCCTCTCAGCACATAATTTATTGGCCCAAGGATTGATCACTAAGGCATTGGTAGTAGATCTCGATGTGCATCAAGGCAATGGCACCGCTAAAATTTTCGAAAGCGATGATCGCGTCTTTACTTGGTCTGTACATGGCGAACGTAACTACCCTACCCGTAAAGAAAAATCAGACCTTGATACTGAGATGCCTGATAAAACTGAAGATGAATTTTATCTAAAAACTATTTCAGAAATATTGCCTCGACTTATTGATACTGTTGAACCTGATATCATTTTTTATCTAAGCGGAGTAGATATATTAGAATCAGATAAACTAGGGAGACTTTCGGTAAGCATTAACGGTTGTCGTGAACGTGATAGAATGGTATTAGAAGCTTGTCATCGTAATGAAATTCCTGTAGCTATAAGTATGGGAGGAGGATATAGTCCACGTATAGCAGATATTATCGATGCACATGCCAACACCTATAGATTAGCGCAAGAGATTTGGTTTTGATTCTTCGACTATGTTCAGAATGACAACTCGTATAGTACCACGGCCTTCAGTCCGCAAGCCTTAAAAGCTAGTAATCTCAAGATTCATCTTCTATTAAAGTATAAATGATATAGCGTAAAACCAATGGTACTCTGTTCGTCTCGCAGCAAGACCTATAATTCCTGATAAACTCGTTAGTAATATTTAATTTTCCTTGATACTTATTATACATTACACAATGAAAACTAAAAACAACCTTTATGAATCAACAAGACAAAACGAGATGTAGTTGGTGTCTTCATGATCCTTTAGATATAGAGTACCATGATCAAGAATGGGGAAAACCGCAGCATGATGATAGAATGCTTTTCGAAATGATAAATCTAGAGGGAGCGCAAGCGGGTTTGTCATGGTTTACTATCCTCAAAAAACGACCTAACTACAAAAAGCTATTTGCGAATTTCGAAGCAAAAAAAATAGCAAAATTTTCGGATGAAAAACTAGAAAAAATATTACTAGATCCTGGTATAATTCGAAACAGACTCAAAGTGTACGGGGTAAGAAAAAACGCACTTGCATTCCTCAAAGTTCAGAAAGAATTTGGATCATTTGATAAGTACATTTGGGGATTTGTAGATGGAAAACCAATTGTCAACAAGTGGAAAGACATGAGTGCTGTACCAGCAGTAACGGATCTCAGTAAAGCGATGAGTAAAGATTTAAAGAAACGTGGATTTACATTTGTTGGCCCAACCATTTGTTACGCCTATATGCAAGCCATCGGTATGGTCAACGATCATTCGATTGATTGCTTTAGATATAAAGAAGTGTAACTTAATAAAGAAAAATACCAGAAACTTCTAGCACTCAAGACCACAACAATCGAGATGGTCGAAATATAAGTAAGCCGATCGTAAATATTAAAAATCATTCTATTAGAATTTTGAAAGCATTGAGTTATTCAACATGTCTTGTGTAAGCAAAATGAAGTTATACAGAAAGAATTACTAGCCTTTTCCGCTTATTTGAGTTAACTTACTAACTCATCATCAGTATAGCATATGTTGAGTAAGCACTTTTTTCTTGTTACAGCTTCAATGGTATTTGTAATATTAGTTTGTAATAATCCAGCTATAGGACAGCAGAAAAAGAACTCCTTTGCTAATAACTATAGGTTCAAAACCTATGCGAATGCTCCCACTTCTCCAAAAAAGGCAATGCAAGGGATACTAAGTGAGCTGAATCTTGAAGAAAACGCATTTAGACCAGAGCGAATATCTACAAGTAGCAATGGTATTCATCATGCAAAATATCAGCAATACTATTTAGGGATTCCAATCTTCGCTTGCAAGTATATACTTCATTCTGAAAATGAAAAGATGATTAGTAGCAATGGAAATATCGCTAGGATCGACGAAATAAATACAACTCCTAATATCGATATTTCTGCGGCTGAAAGAATTGCCAAAAAGGAATTGCCTAGCGAAAAATACTTCGACGATCGAGTTGAGCCTATCGAACTTATGATAATCGACAAGGCCTTCCCAGCAGTATCAGAGCAATACAGTCTAGTCTATAAAGTAGAGGTATATGCTAAGAGTCCAATGGCAAAGAAAATATTTTTTGTAGATGCGCACACGGGTAGTATAATTCTTGACTTGCCAGGATTAGCTCATGAATCTACTCCTGCGATAGCACATACCAAATACTATGGCGAACAAGAAATTATAACTGAAGCTACATCAGATGGTCAATACATTTTACAAGACTTAACAAGAGGAGATGGCATTACTACATTAAACAATGATTTAACTCCATTCGTAAACAATTCTACAGAATGGGATCTAACTAATAGCAATCAAAATGAAGTGGCGCTAGATGCTCATTATGCCACTGAAAAATTTTACGACTTGATGCTTCAACAATTTAATTGGGATGGCTTAGATGGTGAAGGTCTTTCAATGAACCCTGTGGTACACGCAAATGGAGGTCTTAACTTAGTCAATGCGTATTGGGACGGTAACAATGCTTGGTTTGGTAATGGAGATTGCCATAGAGGACCATTGACTACCTTGGAAGTGGTAGCTCACGAATTTATGCATGGCATTACTGATTATACTTCTGATCTAATTTACTCTTACGAATCTGGTGCCATAAACGAAAGTATGAGTGACATATTTGGCAAGGCCTTAGAGTATTATTATGACCCAGATAATTTTAATTGGAGCATTGGCGAATCCTTTTTACTCACAGATTTTATCGAACCATTTAGATATATGGATGACCCTAATCGCAAAAATATGCCCGCATATTACAAGGGAAATTTTTGGAGAGATGGTGGCAGCGTACACCAGCACAGTGCCATCGGAAATTTATGGTTTCATATATTAGTAGAAGGCAAAAGTGATACGACGGAGATCGGCGAACCATTTGAAGTAAGTGGCATCGGTATGGATAAAGCTCTGGAAATCGTATGGCAAGTACAGAGCAATTATCTTACACCCAATGCGACCTACCATGATATGTATTTGAGTAGCCTTGATGTGACTACTGCTATATATGGAGAAGAAAGTCCTGAGCTCCGTGATGTGACAGAAGCTTGGAAGGCAGTAGGCTTACCACAAACTACTGAGGGCAGCAGTGCTTTGAATAAAGATGTAGCTGTACAAATTGAGTTTATTCCGCAGAGGCAATGTAGAAGAAATGAGTATCTACCTTTTACCGTAACATTAGTCAACTTCGGAACCGAAGATATTCCTGCTAATTCTGGAATACTGCTGTATGTCGATAATGCCGAAAATGAAGCTACTGAAATTGAGATCATTCAATCCATCGAAGCAGGTGCTTCATTATCCATAGATTTTGATTCTCTCTATTATCTAGTTGAGCCTGGCACACAATATATTTCTGCCTACGCGGTATACGAAGAAGATGAAAATTTCTCCAATAACAATTATAATCTGAGACCCTATCGTATCGATAATTTTGATCCTACTTACAATAGCTTAGATTATGGTTTGATAAATATCCAAACGCCTTGCTTTACAGACAGTATTAATTTTGCAGTATTTATCGAAAATCTAAGTTGCAATACAATCGAAGCAGGAAGCACTATCAAGTATATTATTCAAGATGACGAATTTGTAATGATCAAGCAAAATGAAATCATTTTAGAAAATGACCTATTGAGTGGGGAAAAACTTTCGGTTATTGATTTTATATTGGGTAGTTATGATATTATTAATATTGAAGCCTATACGGAAATCAATCCAGCAATCGATATTTTACCCAAACCCTACAGTGTAGATTTTCGTAGAGAGCTCGTGGGAGAATACTTTAATGACTTAAGCGATATCAATAGAAATGATGAAGAGCTAGAAATCTTTAAAGTGAATAATTTGGTGACTTTTCAAGATAATCTTTACATCGCTAAATCTGGTGGAACCCAAGAAGAGCTTTTTTATCCATGCCCAGATCAAGCGGATGATTTTCAATCCGTAGCCGGTTATCACAATGGTTATGGAAGTATTAGTGCCTGTGTAGATTTGACAGGAAACGAAAATCCAATCTTGTCCTTTGATCTTATTCAATTAAGAGATGATAGTGATATACTACCAGAATTTGAAAATTTAAGGACCAGAGCCAAAATTTCTTGGGGTGATGAAGATGATGAGCACATCATAATAGAAGGATTAGAAGAGGGTATCGAAGAAAATATATCCATACCCTTAGCCCCTAATTTTAAAGGAGCATTTTCATTAGAATTTGTCCATTTAACCGGTACATGGTATAACGAAAACAATCCAGATCTTTACTTTGGTTTCGATGTCAATATGCTTCGAAATCTAGAGATTAAAAATGTCAATAATACTTATGATGCAATTGCCGCTGAAGACATTTTCATTTCGCCCAATCCAGGAAATGGGACCTATCATTTAAATTCGCCTTATGAGATAAAGAAAATCGATGTAATCAATCTACATGGAAAAATTATTTCTACTTCAACTAACGAAAGAAATATTTTGAACATTCAGTCCGCCGAAAATGGATATTATATACTTCGATTATATCTTAAGGATGGTCGGCAAATCAATAAACCCATTATAAATATTAATAACTAATTACTATTCTCTTATTTCTACTGTTCCTGATTTTATATCTATATCTTTTAGGTTGGTCCATACTTTTGGAACTGAAATTTCATTATTATTAATAAAGATCATATCACTTAAAAATAGATTTCCTTCGTTTAGGATGGCACCTCCTTGAAACTCGTCGTTGCCGTTAATCAATTTCATTTTTGATATATGCACATCCAAATTTGAATTAGTAATATGAAAAGCTCTAAACCTATTGATACCATCTAGGGTCAAATCATCTACACCCAAACCAACTATTACTTTACTTTTAGTGATATCTATTTCAGAATCCAAGGTAATTGTTCCTCCTGCTAGTGATTGGTCAAAATAAAGAGTATCCCCAGCGCAACCATCATTAACCAAATCTCTGAGAGAATTTGCGCCTGCATCATTTAAGTTTAATACCGTATCACTCGCATTCAACGTCGTAACTGTACCCACGCAATCGGATCTATTACCGGCATCATCTTCTACTTGTATGATATAATTTTGAGTGCCTACGTCAGAACAGTTAATCCAAATATTCGGCTGTGTGATTACAGTAACCGTAGCACAAGCATCAGAATAAGTAATACCTAAATCGGCATCAGAAAGTTGGAAAGTCCCATCTGGATCTACTGCTACCGTCACATCAGCACATGTAAGGGCTGGTGCTATAGCATCGTATACTGTGATAGATTGATCATAGCTCACGGGATTAGCACCATCGTCAAAGTCCCAAGTTACATCATAGGTACCGAGCGATGTAGTTGGTAATGCATCTGAAGTAATGCCCGTAATAGCTCCTGCACAATTATCTTCCAAAATCGGTGCGATGACAGATTCTCCGCAACCCAAATATGTATCTGCAATTGTGGTTGCCAAACTACTTCTTACATAGTAAATCGCATTTTCTGCGCCTACAGAAGACCCAAATGATGGAGCACCTATTAATAATTCTGTCTCATCATAAAAGTCAAGTGAAGTACCGAAAAGATGATGCGTAGTACTTGTAGGCACTATTTTATCTGAGTATTCCCATTGCCCATTATCTTGCAATTCGAATACATAGACTGCTCCACTATTATAATGTGCTGATTCATCTCTACTATTGATTGCGATAGTTCCATTTTCAATCGCTATACCAGAAATAGAAAAGAAATCTTTATAATTTCCATCTGGTGCTACCAATAATTGATCTTCTATAAATGCACCACTTGCATTCTTTTTATATACGATAGCAGCACCCACATTATCAGTTGTAGAATCATATAAAGTATGCGATATAACTAAATAATTTCCATCCAAAGCCATCTCTGGACCGATCTCTTCATTCGGCAACGCACCACTATAAATTATTTTTTGTACCTGACTCCAAGTACCATTCGTATCCCTAACAAATACATAAGCCGCACCTTCATTCTGCACTACTACGTCTTCTTTGGGAGACATAATAATAGCTGTATCACCATGCAAAATTAGACTTGATCCAAACTGGTCCCCTGCGGTACAGTCATTCGAACAAAATTTTTGAACCTCATTCCAATTTCCAGAACCATCTCTTTCAAAAGCATATACAGCTCCAGAACCACTTCCGAAACCATCTTCACCATTAGCTCCAACTAAAGCAAAATCCCCATCAATGCCCACCGATACTCCAAACCAATCCCTATTTGCTCTATCAGAAGCAAGCAACTCTGCATTTTCGATCCAAGTTCCTGAAGTGTTTCGCTCCCATATAAAGGCAACCCCTTCGCCATACTCGTCGGTTTCATGCACACGACCGCCGACAATTATCAAGTCTTCCTTTATATCTACCGCATTACCATAAAAGGTATTTTGATTCACACCAGATGCTGTAATCTCCTGGACCTCTGTCCATACTCCAGAAGAATTTCTTTCTAACACAAATGCAGCTCCAGCTCCTCCTCCTGCTCCGGTATGCTGTCCAGCGCCTACTACTGCATAGTCTCCATCCAATTTTAATCGCGCACCATAACCAGAGTTATCTAAAGGATCACTTACGTTACTTACCGTTTGCAAATCCTCCCAAACCATCCGTATAGGTAATTGAGGACTTTCAACATCTCTTACCGTTACTAGTTGTGTGCAAGACTCTGTTTCTACACCATCCGTTACTGTCCATGTCACTGTAGTAGTACCCAATGGAAATTCGCTTGGAGCATCATTAAATATAATTTCTCCGGGGTCACCTCCAGTAGTAGCATTTCCAATATTTACATTTGTGGCTATGCATACGTTTTCATCCGTGGATACTATCACTTCGGGAGGACAAGTAATTGATAGATAGGGAACTTCATTAATGGAATACAATAATACAGGATGAAAAAAAAGAAAAAACGTGAACTGAACGAGAAGACATAATTTCATGAGAATTACATTTATACTTGATCTAAAGGGACAAACAGTATAAAGCTAAATCAATAAGTTTAAAGCCAATAATCTTATTGACGAGCGGTTCAATTCTCTGACCAATGGTGATTATTTTCATAGAAAACAAAAGGACATTTTTATAATTACCGCTTGGCTCCCTTAAATTCTAAAGTGCCATGACTATATCCATACATTCAAAAAATAAAGTTTCTTATCACACTTTGCTTCTCTATTCGTCGAGTTTTTCGCTTTGTAAATCGTGAAAAATGGAAAGCCATATTCAGATGTAAGTACTTAGTACCTCATCAAAACCAATAATACCATGAGCTTTAGCAGCGGAATGAAGTCAGTAAAAAACAACTTACGATTAAAAGGAAAAAGAAGTTTTCTCAGAAACAATAAATATAAAAGCAAGGGGTCTGTAATGGGCAGTAATACGCCTAGAAGAAAGTACCAAAGTTTTTTGGATAAAATAGCAATTCTCCTTCTCAATAAAATGGGCTATCAGAATGTAGCTTAAAGATTATGTTTAATTGATTTAAGAAGTACAATTGTAAAAGATTGTGCTTCTTTTTTATTTGGATTAAACCTGCAGTAACTTAAAATGATTATCTCTATCTTGCTAAGATGAAAATGGCTTTCTTTTTATTCTTCGTATTCGTGAGTACTTTTTGTCATGCGCAAACAGACTGTGAAAATAAGTCGGGAGCATGGATCTGGTATGTAGAACTTACAGGGATGGAAAACCATCAAAATGTAGCCGATAGTTTATCATCTGTGGGTATCAAAAGAGTATATACTAAGGTGGCAGATGGAAGCGTCGACAGTACTTGGTGGCCAGAACTTGTCGATAGAGAATTGATCGAATTTTATCATCAAAAGAATATGGAGATCTGGGCATGGTCATATAACTATCCAGAAAATGATCTTGCGCAAGCCGAGGCACTTTACCTTGCGGCCAAGACAGGGTATGATGGATATGTAGTAGATGTTGAAAGTCAGTTTGATGGGAAAGCCGAACCACTAAGTAGTCTTTTTGTCGCATTTAATAATGCAAAAGAGCAAGCCATTCAGGATGGATATATTACTGACGAATTTAAAATTTACTGTACAACATGGGGCAATCCAAAAGATCATAACTTTAGAATAGACCTTATCGATCCATGGGTAGATGGATATATGCCCCAGACGTATGTAGAAATTTGGAGCGGAGGAGCACTTATTGATGATCTCGAATATTGGATCGAAGTAGGTACGGAAGAATATGTAGAGCTCGGTGCCACAAAACCCATCCATCATATGACTGCAACTGAAAATAATATCATGACTGGTGACGAACTCAATAGATTTATGATAGCTGCTGGACCAGAATTTTCAGTCTGGCGGATTCCTGGCGGTGGTACTCCAGACGCCATCTGGGATGACTGGAATGAAGTAGATTGGGATTATGATTTTTGTCAACTTACAAATAGTTCAACAGAAGACTTGCTACATTACAGTTATAATATTTTGGCTAATCCAATTTATGATCAGCTAGTAGTTCAAGCCAATACATCAACAGGTAATACTCTTGAATGTGAAATTATAGATCTAACTGGGAGAATTTTAGCGCATCATGCTTTCTATAATAATAATTCAATATTCAATCTCGATGTTTCAATTCTAAATGTCGGATCTTATTTCTTGAGGATAAAGGATGATGAAAAAATTTCTACTTTAAAATTTTCGAAAATACAATAATAAGGCTCATCGTGATTTAAACCTATCAGCGTTGGCCTAGACAAAAAAAGCAGATCTAAAAAAGACCTGCTTTATCTGTTGTATGTATTGTATTTCTATTTCTACTAAGACACCAAGTTGAGTTGCACCTGCTTTTCAAGATCTGCCACGGTATCTTTAAATACTAAATCTGTATCCATCATATCTTGCACTGCCTTCACAGAATATATTACCGTACTGTGATCACGATTACCAAATTCACTTCCTATCGCTTTCAATGAACTATTCGTAAAGTTTTTGGCAAGATACATTGATAATTGCCTTGCGAGCACGATGGCACGTTTGCGGGTTTTACTATGCAACTTCTCAACAGGAAGATTAAAATAGTCAGCTACCAATTGTTTAATATTATCTACTGTAATCTCTTTACTTACTTGGCTGATGAATTGTGCAATCACATCTTTAGCTAAATCAAGATCGATTTCTCTTTTATTTAATGTGCTTTGTGCCACTAGTGATACGAGTACTCCTTCCAGTTCACGCACGTTATTACGTATATGATAGCAGACGTACTCGATGACATCACTTGGCAGCTCTACTCCTTCGAATACCATCTTACGATCAAATATCGCTAAACGCGTATCATAATCAGGAGTAGTCAGATCAGCTGATAGGCCCCATTTAAATCTAGAGATCAATCTATCATCTACATCCTTAAGGTCTTTGGGTGGCCTGTCAGAAGTGAGTATCAATTGCTTACCACTTTGGTGCAATTGGTTGAATATATTGAA
>CALBEE010000221.1 GCA_937927575.1 uncultured Saprospiraceae bacterium
ACACCGAATTAAAATTAAAATCGCTACCCCATGCTTCGTTGTAGGACAAGAAAGCCAATTCTGAGAAAAAACCCTTACGTACGTTGAGAACATTATGTCTGTCGTCATGTACCAATCCAAGACCGATACCAAAATTATTCGAACCATCAGCTCCCAGAGGACGCTGAAATTCATCCATTGAAGAATCCGGTATTACAAAATTTGTTTTTCGCAACTGCTGATAATCCAATTCTAATCCTACGAAAATGTTATTGACTACTTTTCTGAGAATACGTTCTTTGATGATAAGCTGAGTCGCTTCCACCTTAGCAGTATAGTCTGCTGGAGTTTCTGGACCTATACCATGATAAAATAGTGGAAAGCTCTGATAACGTAGCCTTCCCAAAAAAAACCACTTATCTCTATCTGAGTATAGTGCATGGTCAAACCAAAGTCCATACTGCTCTTCAAGTGTAAAAAATGAAAAGGCATTGATTTCGCTGAGTCTATTGGTGGTATCTTGATTAGCAAAGTACACGTACAATGAACTGAATCCAAACTCCCAGCTGGTCTCTGGAGCATAAGCCACTACAGGATATACAAGCAACTGAGGCTTAGATACATCTGCAGTATCGCGTACCAGAGAGTCCCAGTATTTTTTGAAGATATTTTGTGCTTGCAGATCCTTGGGAGCACCTAGGAACACTGCAATGAATAGATATATACTAACAGTTATCTTATTAATCATCGGATATAATGGTATTTACCCCAAAGGTAAGCCTAAGGTTGTACTTTCTTTAGTATTGATAATAAAGGTTTCAATATAGTTGGTAGAATTGTTAAGTGGACTGATTATCATGGGAAACAAGTATTGTATTGGAAAATCAAGGAGAAAGGATTTTAAAAAATCCATCTTAGATTTTATCTTGGGTGAAAGCAACGAACCTTAGAATCTAAGCAATATGTGAGTACCGCTTTGAGCTTAAGACCAAATAATAGCAGCATGAATTTCTAAATCTACGATCAGCGTAATCTCATTATAGCAAACGAGCAAATAGATTCATCATCTTTACAATTTTAACACATGACCTGAAGATATCAAGACATACTATGATAGAATGGATCCATTTTTAGTCTTAAATAAGATGAAATTCTTTGATTATATTTGGATCAGAATTTAGAATCAAAAATATAGATAATATGAAAATCATTTACACACTTCTTTTACTGTTATGGATACCCATCACAAATTATGCACAGGCAGAATTAGTTTTCGAATTTGTGCCAGGACCGGATGGAACTACTGTATTCACTGATTTTACGGGTACTTATAATCAAGCCACATCAGTAAAATTAAATGATGAGATTATAATTTTCTCTGCAAAAGGTGATCTTGGCCAAGAGTTATACAAAATCGAAAACGGAGAATTATTTCTTGTTAAAGATTTACTCTCTGGCGATGGCGATTCTAAACCTCAGTATTTTACGATATATGAAGATCTTGCTTACTTCCATGCTACAGGAGATGATGGTGCAAGAATATACAGTACTGACGGATCAGCAGAAGGTACGATGGTAGCTTTCGATTTAGGAGACGAAAGTACTACTCAAAGTGATTTCTCAGAGTTCCTTATTGGAAGAGATGGTAGACTTTATTTCGCCTATGAAAACGACATCTACACATATTTCGGAAATGAGCTTCAAATGATTGATGAAACTACTGTTGATCTTAGAGTATTTAAAAGTTCTAATCCCAATGATTATTTCTGGGCCTTATACAAAACAGGAATTATTACTATTGGACTAAAAGATGGAGACCAATACTTATATTCAATTATTGATAATCAGGTAGAAGAGCTCGTTCAAATACCTGTTGACGGTAGTTTTGACACCAAATTTGCTTTAGAATCTTTTGATGGAGGAGCGTACTTTAGTATAGAATCATTTGATGAAAATGTAGAAGGTGATTATGTATTTTCAGAGGAATCTGGCACTCTTACTAAAATAGGACCAGGTGGCTCATACTATAGGTCTGAGCGTCTAGGTGATAACGCATGTATCATCTCAGGATACAACGGCGGGGTCTATCTTTTTGACAATGACAATATGAATGGTAAATCATTGAATAATGACTTTAGCACTGTAGTGACTGGCGAAAATTGGAAAAGAGAAAGGTTAGAAAATGGTGTATTCTTTGCTGGATCTGGAGGCATTTTTGATGATACAGATTTATTTTACGTAGAAAATAATGCAGATTTTGCTACCAAAGTACATACCAACGATGAAATCTCTAAAATGAAAACAGACGGTTCGTACACATTCTACTTTGGAGAGTCTGAGCAAGGTGATTCCTTTTCCGATGAAGATTTGTTTGTATTTAATCACAATACTAAAACAGTATCATCTCTAGTCACTCTAACAGATTTACCATTTTCTACTAGAATTACTCCATTAGGAACTATTGCCAATGAGTTATATTTCTTCGGAATAATGAATGATGAAATTGGTAAAGAGCTATACAAAATAGATATAGGGTTTTCAGTATCCACTAAAGATATTACACCTGCCGTAAGCTGGGAATTAGTACAGAATGGAGACTCTTATATTGTATCCTCATCAGAAGATGCGCAAATCACAATTAAAGTAATAACATTAGATGGTAAACTCTTAGAAAAAATAAGTGCACATACCAATAGGCCAATAACGATTACTCATAGCGGCTTTCTTTTAATTAGTGTTGCTCATGAAGATACTGTGCAGACGTTTAAAATCTATAGATAGATATTAACTTCTTACATCTTCTAGCTCATTCGAAAATAAATATTGAGATCAATATCAATAGATTCAATTTCATACAAGTAAATAGCCTTTGCGATTGAACTAGTAACATACTATTCAGAATTACATAAAAACTTCTACTTTACTAAAATTGGCATTAAACCTTCACGGCATAGAATAGTCTAATCTATTATCATAAACTAATTACCCCAAAAATGAGATTCTTACTGCTGCTTTGTTTATTTAGTTTTAATATCAATGCGCAAGTATCCATATACAACGACATACCCTATGACAACATAGAAGGTGTGGATAATAATTTACTGTCTATAGATGTATACGTTCCTGATGACATCACAGAACCTATGCCTATCGCGATCTACGTTCATGGTGGAGGCTGGTGCATCGGTGACAAGAGCAATGTACATGATAAAGCTGCTCTACTTACAAATAATGGTTACATGTTTGTAAGTGTCAATTATAGATTATCACCATTTCCTTATGAACTAGAAAACCCAAATCGAATCCAATTTCCAGATCATCCTAATGATGTAGCCAAAGCTATTGCTTTCATTATGGACCATGCTTCGGAATACGGAGGTGACATACATAATGTATTTTTATTTGGCCATTCGTCAGGAGCACATCTTGTCGCGACAGTATTATCTAACTCATCTTTTTTAGAAAATTACGATTATCATCCAAGCGATATTCAATGTGCTTGCATTATGGATACAGGAGGTTTCGAATTAGGAACTTGGATCACAGAATCCGCCACCGACGCTAACTTATTTATTAATGCATTTAGCGATGATCCTGTGATATGGGAAGAAGCTTCTCCCAGTCTTCAAATTTCAGAAAATGTGTCTATGCCTGATGTATTACTGATCTATCAAGACAACCCTAAGAGAATCGAAGCCAACGAAGATTATGCAGATATAATAAGGAATAATACTAGTAGCTTAGTAGAAGAAATAAATACTGCTTACGATCACCAACAGATCAATCAATTACTAGGTTCGTATGACAACGATGCCACAACTAATTATACGCAATCATTTTTAGATTGGTTACTACCTTGCATGTCTAACACAATCAATAATATACAAGATACGAATACAGATATTAGTCCAAGAGCTAGATATAATCACCTCACACAGCAACTTACCATACTCGAAAAAGATGAATTCCTAATCACGGACTTATCTGGAAGAAAAATAAAAACGCTGTACGGTATAGAAAACGAAACTTACTCTCTTTCAAATCTTAATTCCGGAATGTATATTATTTCGTCTCGTCGTACTCAGTGGAATTTAAGAGTAATACTCTTATAGCATAATGGCATATACATTATATTCCACTATTAATAATTTGGTATACGATCTCGATCACATACAAGGTTCAGCATTACCGAAACATCAAAATTATGCTTAGCGATTATCAATATAGATGAAAGCCTTATAATTTAAACTTAATCAGGCGATCGAATATGGAAAAGACGTTGAAATTTTATTGAAAAATGAATATAATATTTGATTAAAACGATCTCACTAATTATTAATCATCATCATCAATAATAATAGTACCTGTTATTTCCCCATTTTTAATTATTACCGCCGAAGCATTTAAAATATAAGCAGTACAACTACTGCAATTTTGATTGATCTCTCCATCAAGTTGAATCAACTGATATGGCTCATAGCCAGTAATTGTGCCATTCTCCATATGCAAATTACAAGTAACATATAGATCGCCAGGAAAAGTATTAAGTGTCCCCCAATTAAATACATTAATATCATTCATTCCCAAAATAGAAGCCTCCTCTTGTCCGTTATTGTAATATGTTATTTGACCACAAAGATCGTTCAGCGCAAAGTCTATTCCATAAAAACCTGATCCATTATTATGTATTTCCAAAAAAAGATAACAATCTGAAATTATCTCTTCAAAAGAATAATACGCCAAAGTACTATTGATATGAATATCAATATAAGATCCTTGAATCTCTATTGTAGCAGAATTATTTACTTCTAAATCCCAAATCGAAACATCTACAGCATTATCCGTAAATAACAAATGTCCTCCCCACATTAATAGTTGAATATTATCAATACTGAATGCATCTATTACTATGGTATCTCCAACATCAATAGTTTCACCAGGATAAGCATCCCAATTAGCTTCGTTAGTATAATCACCACTTGTATGAAATGTATAAGTGGTTGCATAAACACTACACACTGTAAAAAAGAGCAATATGGTACACAAAAAATTCATGATTCTCCAATCTCATTATCCAAAAAAAAAAGTCTAACTATACTAAACTTTAAATTAAGATTATTTCGGAATATTGGGTTAGAGTTAAGTATAATATTTTAGAATTATAATAATGATCCTTATCTACTATTATAATCGATAATCAATGCCCATCTGCAAACCTTGTACCACTACTATAGTGGTAGGCGTATGGTTTTCATCCTCAGCATATATATCATAATTATCCTTTCCACAGGAGGTAAGTGTAATGAGAAGATAGGCAAGGGCGATAGTGAATAAATTAATTTTCATGATTTTATTTTTTTGGATTCACTAGTCTATTACCCAATATGGTAGAATACGTTGCATAGCTTAGAAAATTAATTTCCGACGATATTGCAACCAATATATAAATGATATGCGTTAAACCAGATAGCCAGTCTTGACTAATATATAAGCCGATCCAATAAAGATCTATTGCAATACTACTGACATCTAAAGGAAGATTCGGAATTTTACCGCATATTATTAAGCATAAATATGGCTAGCAATAATAAGATTCAGTATCGATTCGAATCTTGACAGTATAATTTTATTCGATTCTCTTAGCCGTAATAACTTATTAAGTACGCGCTTACAAAGCCTTTAGCTTAGATTCATATTTGAACATTCGCTACTACGAAAAGGCGCTACCACAATCTAGCATGTAATAGCCGATTGGTATAACCAAGTGTTTATATAATCCAAGACATTCCTCGACTAATGCATCAGAATCTAAATCAAAAAGATATTTTCTTACTCTAACTGACAATATTTCGAACATCAATGACAATTTTTAGTTTGACTAATACTCAACTGAAAAATTGTCATTTGTTTTTAGAATGGTATCCAGTTTGATAGAATATTTATGTAGCGAATAGTCGCTAAATTTTTGAAATTATTGTTTAATCCAAAAAATTGTTAATTATGACAGCTTTAGCATTTTCACCAAATGGTGTTCAAAGGTCATCGCTCTCTGACACAATTCAAGAGTGGTTTGGTAATGATTCCATAATTCGACCTAATTTTAAGTATCCATCTACTAATATCATCGAGCATGATGATAAATATGTAATCGAACTTAGTGTACCTGGCTACACAAAAAATACACTCGACATCAAAGTCGAGCGCAATCAACTCACTATATCTACTACACAGAGTAATCAAGAAACCGTAGAAAATGACTCATATAAGATGAGAGAGTTTTCGCAGATGTCATTTAATAAGTCATTTCACTTATCAGAAGACATTGATACTGAAAGCATATCAGCTAAGTGCGATAATGGTATACTAGCGGTGACACTTCCTAAGAAAGATGAGGCTAAACCGCAACCTCCGAAAAAGATTTCTATAAAGTAATAAGTCCTATTACTATAGTCTTGGTATGGTATATCCAAGCTGTATTTATTCACTTTTATTAACAAAAAAATTGAACGAATATGAATGATTACAAAATCGTTGGTTTATCAAAACCAAATAAGGTAAAACTTAGCTCTAAGCTAAAGGACAAAATCATAGAAATGCCTCTACGCATAACGAGAAAACTATATGAGGAAGGTGTTATAAGAATTCAAAATCCTGACACCTTATATGTAAACATTTAAATACTATCATGATGAAAGAAGAAATCAAATTAGATGACAATTTGAATTCTGAAATTGTCAAAATAGTAAATTTAGATCATGGAAAATATGAAGTATACTTCAATTTTCTAAACATACCCGTAGAGGTAAATCAATCGTATCTTAATACGATACTGAGAAATAATTCTACTAGTGAGCAGATGACAATTTCGGCATAATGAAATGTCATAGTAGAGACCTCGGCTGTAATATTATTATTCAGCCGATGTGTCTTTACGTCTAGTGGCTCCATTGAAAATACTATATCATAAAATTTAATTCAAAAAGTAAAAAATATGAATACTCTGAATTATAAAACACTGATAGGTTCTATACTTGCCATGATACTGTGTATAAGTATCTATCACTTTTCTTTTGTAGATAATAACACTGTCAAGATAGAACATATAACCGCTCAAGGCGGTCACAATACCGTAATGACATTAGATAATGACGGTAATATCAAACCTCTTACTTTTACGAATACTGCAGAAGAAGTATTAGAGGCTGTAGTACATATTAAAAGTACACAATTAAGTGGTGGTGCTAGAATAGGTACCAATCAACCTCGAAATCTTCCGGATCCTTTTCAGGATTTTTTTGGAGAAAGATTTTTTAGATTTGAATCACCTCGACGAATGCCTAATCAACCTAGAGTGGGATCAGGCTCTGGAGTAATTATCAATGACAAAGGATATATCGTTACTAATAATCATGTCATAGATAATGCAGATGATCTAGAGGTAACGCTACATGATAATAGAACGTATAAAGCGACTGTAATCGGTACAGATCCTTCAACTGACTTGGCACTTATACAAATCAAAGCACAAAATTTACCCACAGTACCACTCGTAAATAGTGAAGACATAAAAATTGGTGAATGGGTATTAGCAGTAGGAAATCCAATGGGACTTAATTCTACTGTAACTGCCGGTATCGTAAGTGCCAAAGGGCGAAACATCAATATTCTCAAAGAGAAATTTGCCGTAGAGTCCTTTATACAAACGGACGCTGCTATCAATCCTGGCAACAGTGGTGGTGCCTTAGTCAATCTAGATGGTGGACTCATAGGTATTAACACTGCTATCGCAAGCCCTACAGGCAGTTACTCTGGATATGGATTTGCAGTACCTTCTAACATAGTAAATAAAGTGGTAGAAGATCTACTTACTTATGGTGTCGTACAGCGTGGTGTACTAGGTGTAATGATTAGATCTGTAGACGGAAATCTAGCCAAAGAAAAAGATATTAAAATCAATGACGGAGCTTATGTAGATAGTCTATTAGAAAATAGTGCGGCTGGTAAAGCAGGTATAAAGGTAGGTGATGTAATTACTAAAGTAAATGACACTAACATAAAGTCTTCTCCGGATCTTCAAGCTGCAATCGCCACTCATAGACCAGGTGATGAAATCACAGTTAGCGTCTTGAGAAATGATAAGCCGATAGATATTAAAGTCACACTTATCAATACTGAAGGCCATAACGGGATCATAGAGAAAGAGCATAAAGAGATACTTACAATACTCGGAGCGCAATTAAAGGATATTGACAAAAGCATAGCAAGTAAGCTACAAATAGATCATGGTGTGAAAGTTACCAAACTCTATGCTGGCAAACTGAGAAAGCATACTCAAATGAGAGAAGGATTTATCATCACGAGAATTGATGGTGAAAAAATAAAATCTAAAAATGAACTTATAGAAAAATTAGAATCTAAAAATGGTGGAGTGATGCTAGAAGGTATATACGAAGATATTCCTGGAGAATACTATTATGCTTTCGGCTTAGGAAACTAAATTATTTTTATCATTCATTAGGTATGGCAGCTTATTCGAGCTGTCATACTTTTTACGAATGAATCTCTAAATAACTTTCTTTTCGCACCTTCATTTGTAACAAAAAAAAGTATGAATTATGATATACATATACTGAAATCTATTCCAATATCATACACACACATCGCCAATGAATAGAATTTTCCATAGCATCTAATGGTTCATATACTATCATATCCTTTTGAAAATCTAGTATATTAAATCCAACGTCTTGGATCTCTTTTTCTAACTTCTTTAAGGGAAAGAATTTTTGCCAATTATTAGAAATTTGAAAATTCAACGGAGTGATGATAATTACAATTCCATCTAAACGCAAAACTCTCTTCATCTCTTTCAAACCTTGTAGAGGATCTTCTAATCTATCGAGTAAAAAACTGCTAAAAATAATATCCTGACTATGATCATCAAAAGGTAAAGATTCGCATTGAGATAATCCAAAATTGAGATTACTTATTGATCTTCCACCGATAGGAATATTATTTTCAAATCCATATTTACTACCATCTAGGCTAATTGTCTTACCGTCAACCCACGCTTCCTTAGCTCTTTTTAACATTTGATAGCTATAATCTATACCCCAACAATTAGCGTCAGGATGCTGTAGGGCGATATCACCTATTAGTCTTCCTACGCCACATCCTATTTCTAATATATCATTTGGAATTTGCCTGGGCCAATGATCTTGAATATAGTTTTGAATCGCCTTCCATGCATAATTATCCCATAAAGAGTTAGACAAATGAATCAGGGATTGTCTGAGTACCATAGGATCATACCTTTCATAAGGGTCTAGACGAAGTTCAATCGCAGATTTATCATAATAAAATGGAATTTCGTGACGGTATCTTATTGGATCTTTCATACTATGGCATCAAAATATATTCTTCTTTGTATCTATTTAGCGTACTTGGAAAATTAATGAATAAGGATAACCAAATTTCACCCATTTGGGTGTAAGCTAAGCATTTAGAGAATACTTCATTTGCAATTAAACATAACGCTTAAAAATGAAAACTCTTTACTTATCTCTACTGCTTATCACGCTTCCTTACCTTGTCATAGCGCAAGACAGAGCATCTGATTCCTTAGCATTAATCCAAATCTATAATGATATGGGTGGAGCAGAATGGACCAATAATGATGGCTGGCTAAGTAATTTACCTTTAGAGGATTGGAATGGAATTACAATTCAAGAAGATAGAGTAGATAAGCTAAGGTTATTTAATATCGGTATTAATGGCATATTTTCTGAGGCTATCTATGATCTCACTGCATTGACGAGTCTTGATCTATTCAACGGAAGTCTGAGTGGGCAGATTACTGAAGAGATTTACAACTTAACAAATCTTAGAGTATTAGCTCTTACCAGATTAGGTCTATCTGGAGAGATTCCAGACTTGGCCGATATGCCAGAGTTGAATAACATCAGATTGAGTGAAAATGAATTTTCAGGGTCTCTTCCTACCATTCCTCAGAATTCGAGTTTAGTGCGGTTTGCACAAAATAATCTTACCGGAAGCATTCCTATGAGTTGGGCCAATAATGAATTGACCACGATTGATATTAGCTTTAACGATCTAGAAGGCTCAATCGACATCTTCAGTACTTTTCCAAACATTAGAGGACTAGATGTAGATGGTAATAATTGGGATGAAGGGCCTTTGCCAGATTGGTTAGATGACATTCCATCTTTAATCAATTTTTTTGGATCAGAAGCTAATTTTGTGGGTGATATACCAATGTATGATTTTTCTAATAGTCCTAACTTTAATCAAATAATAGTAAATAGTAATGCATTAACTGGTGATATATCCAATCTTAGTAATGGTGCATCCAATCTTCTTTGGCTAGATGCCAGAAATAATCTATTTGAAGGTGAGTTACCCCTGGATAAATTTGAAAGCGTCGGTAGATTTAATCTAAGCAATAACAATTACACTACGATAGCTGAACCTAATGCTCCTAACGTCTTTGAGATAACCTTAAGTGGAAATGCTTTCAGGATATCTACTTTACTACCGCATATCAATGTATTTGATATTGATAGCTTATCCACACTTCGATACAACAACCAAAAGCCCATATTTGAAGATTTAGATACTACAATAATTACACCTCAAATATTAACGCTTGATGCTGGAGATGAATATGAAGGAATCCAATATCAATGGATTAGAAATAATCAAGAAATAGAAGGTGCTACCGATAGGTACTACGATGTAGATGCTACGCAAATGTCTAATTTGATAGGTAGATACAATTGTATTATGACTCATCCTGATCTGATAGATGCGCAAGGAAATTTAGTGGAATTTGAAAGAGGGGAAATTGAGATTAGATCTGATTTTACATCCAATACTATAAATAATTCTGTAGATGATATCCAAATATATCCTAATCCTTGTACAAATTATATTCATGTAGAAACAGATCAGTCAGATATAAAATACTCTATCTTAAACTTGCAAGGTCAAACAATAGAGTCTGGGCTCATTGATCATAATAAAAGTATCTCTCTGCAGAATATTGGTAAAGGAATTCATTACATTCAAATTCAGACTAAAGATTTGATTACAAGTCGAAAAATAATAAAACACTAATCCACGAGAACTTTCTAGATATATCTATATCAAGTGTATTCAGAAGCAAAGCAGATAAAAGCAGGAAATATCACTCAAACATTATTGTCCAAAAATAGATACAAAGTTATCAGCGCAATAAGGTAACTTATTGTATCTTTTTTGGATATTAGAGAAGTGAGAAAAGTGATTAACAGACTTATATCTATTATCAAATCCAACTATGCGCTCAAAGCACTTGAAATATCTAATCCTTCTATTCTGCATCATATCAATCTTTACAAAGAATGCCTATGCTCAGGACAATAAACTAGAGCATTATTATCAGCAAGGATTAAAATATGAATTAGAGAATGTAGATAGCGCGCTTTACTATTTTAATATAATAGATTCTTTAGCCTATGCCATTAAAGATTCTCTTAAAATAGTAGAATCTGCCATTTTTATAAGTAGCTATCATCAAATAGCAGGAAATATAGAAATTTCCAAAAAGCATATCTTAGACGCTTTACCCTATGTAAAAACTACTGCTGATAGTGTTTTACTTTTAAATACACTAACCTCCACCATAAAAGAATATGACCCAAAAACTACAGACAGTCTATTCCTTAAAACCATAGCGCTTGCAACAAAGGATTCGCTCAAAGAACTTTCTTCAATCTATAATAATTACGGAAGAATACTTCATAAAAAAGGAGATCTAGGCAAAGCTGCATTTTACCAACAACAAGCCGCAGAAGTTTCTACTACTGATTATATGAGATACCAATTGTATACTTCTCTCCTTAATATATTCGAAGCCTTAGGAAATATGGATTTATCTGCTGAGTATATCGAAAAAGCTACAGCAATTGCAGAAAAAAACGACTACAAAAGTAAAAATGGAATGCTCACTTTGCATAAAGTTAAATACTTAGTTAAGGTTGACAAAATCAATGAAGCCAAAATAGAGCTAGACAAAGGACTGGCCTACGAAACTAAATTACGGCCTAAATCATACGAAATAGCTAAAGTAATATCTTCAAGAATGTATTACACCGCCACCAAAGAATGGAAACTATTTCAAACCTATCTCAATGAAAGAGAAAACATTTTCAAAAAATATAAAATTGATCAACATCCAACAATACTTAATGCTAAAGCTAAATGTAGCTTTGAGCTGGGCGATTTTAAGATGGCCGAAAAATGGGCTAATCAAGCATTAAGACAGTCCAAAAAAAGGAATCTTAAGGCTGACCAAATTAGATCTAATACGTTATTAGGAGCAATATATACAGCTCAAAATAAATTCAAAAAAGCTGTAGAATTCAAAGATATAAGTAAGAAACAATCTGATGAATACTTTCGAAACACTAAAGCTCAAAATATTATTTACCTAGAAGCAGCTTACAATAGAAAACAACAACAACAAGCGATAAAAGAACTGAATAGAGAGAATCAAATCCAAGAAGAAAATATTTCTCGTAAAAATCTATACCTACAATTAGGATCCCTGGCTTTGGCCTTATTTTCAATTCTTCTGTTCATCTTATATCGTCTATACAAAAAAGTAAATCAACAAAAGAAAGTAATCTCAAAGTCCTTAAGTGAAAAAGATTTACTCTTACGTGAAATACATCACAGAGTAAAAAATAATCTTCAACTCGTATCTAGTCTCCTAACTATGCAAGGTAGAAGTATAGATGACGAAACGACGATACAAGCCATCAACGAAGGTAAAAGTAGAGTACGCTCTATGGCCCTAATTCATCAAGATCTGTATAATAAAGAAAACATTACGGGTATCAGCGTAAAAGACTATATAGAAAAACTTACGCAAGAGCTACTATATACATATAAAATATCTGATGACGATATAAAATTAGAGCTGGATATTAATGATATCGAATTAGATGTAGATACCGTTGTGCCTCTTGGGCTAATCATTAATGAATTAGTAACCAATAGCTTGAAGTATGCGTGGCCTAATCAAAATCATGGAAGACTTTCCATTTCACTTAAACAATCACAAGATCTACTAAAATTGACGATATCAGATGATGGTATTGGTTATAACCCTCTAAAAGTTCGAGAAGAATCCTTTGGCTCTACATTAATATCTGCTTTGACACTTCAACTAAATGGTGAATGCGAAGTGATTACTACCAATGGAACCAAAACGATCATAAGCATGGATACCAGTAGGACTTAATACTACCAAAATTCAAAATCACCCACTTGGGTGTAAAATTACGCAAAGAAAAGACTGAGTTTAGTTCTTTCAATTAATATAGGTGATAAGCAAAATACTTATCCAATAAAATTCCTATACATAATTTAAAAGAGCGCGTAATGAGTAAAGATGTGGATCAGAATAGACTTGCTAATTTGGCAATAAAACAAAATTTGCTGCTATGGCATTTGTCTAAATCACTTTTAGAGTTGGATAAGAAAATAAGCGATTCGGTAAAGTCAACCTCACAATCATGAGACTATGGCCAATCGTTATATTTATAATGCTTACATATTCCGCTAAAGGACAAACTACCATTGGCAAAGAATATAGCATAACGCAAAGTTTCGATAGTCTCAGTAGATTTTTTGAAGATAGTGTAGAGCTAGTTATTCCATTAAGTAAGCGATTATTAGAACAAGAAGAGACTCAAAATGATAGCACGCTTATAGTCGAAGCTTGGGCATATCAAGGAAGAGCATATAGGAAAATGGGAAGTTATGTGCCAGCCATTTCCTCATTCCGAAAAGTATATGATTACGCTAAAATTCACCAAGACACACTATTAACCGCCGAAGCCGCAGATCAAATTGGCACTATGAATACCTTTATGGGTAATATGCTCATAGGCCAAAAATACTTACTTGAAGTTGCTGAAATATATGCTCAAGTAGGAAGCAAAAAAGAAATTGCTGGAGCTAATAATGGACTTGCAATTTTCTACAACGACATGGGTCAAAAAGAAAAGGCCATTGAAATGTACAACGCTGCCCTTGAAATATATGAAGAAATAGATGATACTATGGGCAGAGCTAATATTCATGCCAATCTTGGAATGTTATATATCTACGAAAAAGAATTTCAACTAGCCCAGAAGCATATTTTAATGCAAGGTAAGTTAGATACTCTATTAAACACGCAATGGGGATTGGGTTTTCATTATGACTACATGGGTGTATTGTACAGAAAACAAAAACAGTATAGCAAAGCTTTAAGATGGTACACCAAAGCACTACACTTAAGACAAAAATTACCCAGCCATTACAATATAGCCGAAAGCAGATCCGGTCTTTCCTCTACCTACCTAGCTCTTAATCAATATGATGAAGCAATAAAACAAGCCAATGAAATTCTTCGCTATAAAGAAGAACACCAATCTCTGAGTCAACAAATGTCAGCATACTCATTATTGTCGAAAGCATACGAGAAAAAGGGAGCATATCGAAAAGCATTAGCATTTCATAAAGAGTATAAAATAATGTCCGACTCCATTTATCAAAGAGATATGCTCAGTGAAATAGCCGATAAAGATGCTTTATATCAAGGTGCTAAAAAGGACAAAGAAATCACAAAGTTAGATGCTGAAAATCTAATTTCTCAAAGTAAGATTAAAAACAAAAATAAAATTATACTATTCGGAGGCATCGCATTAGGGATCATTAGCATTTTACTTTTTTCCCTTTATCACTTACTAAAAAAAGTATCGATTCAAAAAAACAAATTGCAAATCTTAGTTAAAGAAAAAGATATCTTATTGAGAGAAATACACCATAGAGTAAAAAATAATCTTCAGCTCGTATCTAGTCTTCTCACTATGCAAGGAAGAAGTATTGATAATGAATCTGCGGCTCAAGCTATCAATGAAGGTAAAAATAGAGTGCGTACCATGGCACTAATACACCAAGATCTATATAACAAAGAGAATATCACACAAATAGGAATCAAGCAATATGTAGAAAAATTAACTCGAGAGCTATATACAACTTATAGCCTTGAAGAAAATAAGATAAAACTACATCATAAAATAGATGATATAGAATTAGATATTGATGCCTTAGTACCTCTAGGACTAATTATTAACGAATTAATTACGAACTCTTTAAAATATGCATGGCCCAATAATGAAAATGGAAATCTTTTTATTGAACTCTACAAATTAAACAATACGATCACCCTGATCATCAAAGACGATGGAGTGGGATTTGATCCAAAATCAATAAAATCTGAATCATTTGGCAGTACATTAATTTCGGCATTAACTTTACAATTAGATGGAAAATATATTTACAGAAATATAAATGGCAGTGAAGTAACGATTACATTTAAAACTAAGGATTGAATAATAATGCAAAATAAAATTCACCCAGTTGGGTGTAAAATCGACTTAAAATATACTCCATATTTACATCATATTGTTAACCTAAAAAGAATCAAAATGACATCGATTAATCTGGAAAAAATTAATGAGGTAAACATTCAACAAATACTCGTTCGAAGTAAAACAACCTTACTGATTATCACAGCATTCCTAACAGGACTATTAACCGCTATAAAACCCATTGCACTTTTTTCTATTCCAGCAATAGTACTGATCTATGGACTATATAAGGCAATAGGATTATTTAACGAAATAAAGAGAATCGATCTAAGTATAGATGCCTTTAACCTACCCATTACAGATATTGTTGATGATTTAGAATCCAATAACCACTAGAAAACCCTATATTGGATATGGTCGAAGCAAAAACAACAGTTTCAAACGAAATAATGACGAAACGAATTATTATAGTTGAAGATGAAGCAATTATTGCTCAGGAGATCAAATCCTCTTTGCAAATATTTGGTTATCAGGTTGTAGGTCATGCTATGAATGGTGATAAAGCATTAGATTTATTTGCCAATACGAAAGCAGATCTGATTCTGCTAGATATTAGTCTAAAAGGAACATTGACCGGAATTGATTTAGCTAAAATAATAAGAACAAAATATCAAATTCCATTTATTTATATCACCTCTTATTCTGATAGAGTTACTCTGGATTTAGTAAAAGAGACTAACCCTTATGGCTATATTGTAAAACCATTCAACGACAATGACCTCAAGGTAAATGTTGAATTAGCCTTGTATAAACATGAGCAAGAAAACGCGTCTGTTAATTTCTCGAAGGAAATAATAGAAAAAAAGTTAGGCATCGAACTTACTGACAGAGAATTTTCTCTATTACAAGCCATTAAAGATGGATTAACGTACAAAGAAGCCGGAGAAAGATTATTCATTTCTGTCAACACCATTAAGACGTACCAAAAACGGCTCTTCACTCTTTTCAATGTAAAAAGTAAATTTGAGTTGCTCCAAAAGATCAATTAGTAATTTTTAAATCATTCTATTATCCACTCTCCTTTAATGTCTGCATTGGTAATAGTTACCGATGTACAATTATCAGTAGTAGAGGTACAATTGCTGCAAGACTGAGCGATACTTCCCCCTTGTTGTATAATTTCAAAAGGAGAATATCCCTCTATTGTACCATAAGATAGCTCTAAACTACAATCTAAATAAAGCGATCCAAACTCAACAAGGATTGTTCCCTCGTTAATAAAATATCCATCAAAATCGATAAAGAATGGGCTCCCTTGCGTTCCAATATTATAATATTCAATACTAGGACCATAAGCGAAAATATTACCTCCATGAATTCCATCTCCAAAATTAGTTATTGATACAATAAAAAGATTTGGATACTCGGCAATTCCACCGTCAAAATATAAATGTCCATGAATAGTTAATTCTAAATAATTGGCTTCAATCTTAAGTAAGGAATCAAACCAAAAAGTTACATAACTCATGGTGACTTCATCTACATTAGATTCGAAAAGGACTACACCATCATAGATATCAAGAATAACATTAATATTTATATCCTCGAGTATCAATAAAGTATCTCCATTTTCTACATATTCACCAGGATACGTATCCCAGTTAGAAGTATCAGAATAATCACCGCTAGTGTTGAAAGTGTACGTGGTAGCCGCACATATTGTTGAAAAAAATAAAAGTATAAAGCAAGAGTAAATTCTCATTCTAATAAGTTTTATGCTTAAAAGTAAGAAAACCACACCGAAAACTGTAAAGGGTAAGAGGGATTATTAAGTCAAACCTATTTCATCTCAAGCAACTGCACCAAATCATCCTGAATACTTTGCTGCTTATCTTTAGCATACCATGTATGTAACGGAATACTATATGCCTCACCTTTAGCCAATATGTCTTTTACTAACTTCTGTGCCTCCGCAGGTCTAGGGCCATACTCATTGACTAAGTTATAGTCTTGATCCAATTGTAATAATATAGGAATAGATTTACTACGACCATCCGTGAGGTGAGCATCTATCAATGCTTCATTCTCATCTCTATAGACAAATTTCAAATTAATCTTACCATTACTTTCTTCAGCTACTTTATTAATTATTGGGTTGATCTGCGAAGCGTCACCACACCAATGTTCGGTGATCACTAACCAGTTGATCGGAGAATGAATATTGCTAGTTGCAAGCTGCAAATCTTCTCTCAGCTTTAACTTTCTATCTAATCTTGATTGCCTAGACCAATTCTGCGGTAGATATTGCGCAAATTGACTTTCCTCTCCTATTCCTATTTCTGCTTGGAAGTTATTGAGGTACGCTTCGTAGCTAATACCTTTATCAAAATATTGCTTATAGTTTATTGTTGTGTTTGTTTGAGTAGTCATCTGTGTGTTTGTTATTTGGTTACAAATGTAAACACACAGATCTCTGCATAACATAGCAAAACAACCTGGGGAGTTTGCAATATTTCCTGTTTCACATCAAAAGTTAGTTATACATATACTCGATCATCCGTACCGAATACTCGATTGCCAATCCATATCATATAGGATTAGAAGATATTGTAGACAAATACTAATATTATGAAAGAACTACTCACTACCCTACTTACAATAATCGCATTTACAGTCTCAGCAGATATCCCTAGAGTAGATGTTATGGAGGTTACCTATCAAGGTAAGACTTACTTCAAAATGGAATTCGTAGCACATCTAAAGTTTGAGGAAGGATGTGTATTCGATCGACATACAGGAGAATACTTATATGAACAAGAGGATTACTTCCAAGACAGAAATAATGGAGACGTTATAGTACTATCTACTGATATTGTTTCTATACCTAAATCAAAAGTATTTGAAGGCTATAACCATAGAAATGAATATGACTCTCCTAATCTATTCCAATTAGTCGGAGAGCAGATAAAGCTATCTGGAAATCAATTAGATTCTATCCACATATCTCAAATACATATGGGCAGTACCGCTGGATATATTTTCTCTAATGGACTGAGCAAAAAAGATGAAGATTGGATTCAAGATTATACTCTAGAAAAAATAGCCAGATTCGGTGATGGCGAACTATGCAGTATGGAACTATTCAGTATCAAAGGAAATATATCCAAGAAAGAAGCCAAAGGAATTGAAAATGAAATACGATCTCTATATAAGGAGATATTAGGAACCCACGGATACACTGGTAAAACACCAGATGAATACTTCCAAGAATTACTCAAACGCAATATCTTGATGATTGGATTCTGTTCTTG
>CALBEE010000222.1 GCA_937927575.1 uncultured Saprospiraceae bacterium
TAGCATTTACTGGACATACATTCTCACAAGGAGCGTTATCACAATGCTGACACATCATAGGCTGGTATACCGCTCTAGGATTTTCGATATCACCATAGTGATATCTATCGATACGTAACCAAGTCATCTCATGATGACGAGATACTTCTCTTTTTCCTACTACAGGGATATTATTCTCAGCCATACAAGCTACCGTACACGCTCCACAACCTGTACAAGCGTTGAGATCGATGTGCATTCCCCAATGGTGGCCCATTGCATAATCCTCATCATACCCGCTATAGTACTGCTGACTATTTAAATGCTGTGCATGTTCTCTTTTATGGTGAAGGTGGTCTAGATTTTCCTTTAGATCATCTACTCTTGAATGGTAAATTACAGATCTATCAGTAAGCGCGCCTTGGTAACCGCTTAAACCATAAGCCATACCCAGCGCTTCTTCATCCGCATTGATTTCTTCACCATCTTTGATGGTAGTGACACCATATGTGTGGTGGTATTGTACACAAGAATATTCTTTCTCTGTACCTACTTTAGCAGAGATAGCTGCTGAACTATTATAATATTGTGCATAACCGTTATCTACCGTTACACAATCATTTACATCTACTCCAATATCTAATCCAGCAGGACCAGAGACTGTTCTACCATAGCCTAAGGCTAATGATACAGTACCAGGCATTTGACCAAATTGCTTGATCACTGGTACTGTTACAGTTTTACCTCCTACAGTTAGCTCTACCATATCACCATCTTCTAGACCATTCATTCCGACCATCTTATTATGACCATCGAATGTAACTGGTACTGCTAGGTAATTACCCCAAGAAGTACGCGTAACAGGGTCTGGCATCTCTTGTAACCATGGGTTACTTGAGTATTGTCCATTACCTACCGATACTGGTTCGTAGAATGATATTTCAAGTTCTGAAGATCCTGATTTTGAGATACCACTTAATGCGGCAGCTGCATTACCAGAATATGAAGCGGCTGCGCTACTATCAATTCTTACACCACCATCGTGAAGTGATGCATCCCAGAATGAGCTAAAAGACGCATACTTTGTTTGTGCTGGGAAAGCTGTATTTCTCCAAACTGATTGCATAGTCTCGTACATATCAGTAGAGGCACTACCTGCCCATGCCATAAGAGATGCTTCTTTTTGTCTTGTATCGAAGAGTGGGCTAATCGTTGGCTGTACCATTGTGATACTTCCTCTTCTTGCTTGCACATCACCCCAAGATTCTAATATGTGGTGAACTGGTGCGATATGATCACATAATGCTGTAGTCTCATCTTCATTGTATGCCAGCGAAATTTTTGTAGCCACCTTGCTCATAGCATCTGCAAAAGTAGCCTTCGCTGCGTGGCTGTATGCTGGATTAGCGCCCATAACTATAAGCGCATCTACAGATCCACTTTTCATTTCTGCTACTAATCTTCCCATATCCGCATCATTTCCACCTCTGTTTAAATAAGCAGAAGCGAAATCGATAGTAGATCCATAATTATTGAGCGCATTATTGATACCATTTACTAGCATCTGTTCTGCAGGATTATTACTTCCTGCGATAACTAGGGACTTTCCTCTAGCTGCTGTCAATGCTGCTGCGGTCTTATCTAAAGCTTTTTTAGCCTTAGCCGTAAGTCCTTTAGAAGAAGCAGATCCACCTGCTATCTTTCCATATAAATAAGCGATAGCCTCTCCCATAGCAGATGGCTTCACTAATATTCTATTATCGGCGTTAGATCCAGATAAAGACATACCACTTTCTACTTGGATATGCTTGCTTATCTTTGGATTTTTAACGTCTTTTACTTGTCTTCCTACTGCGTATTGCTGGTTAAACTCTGTTGGTGAAACCCATGTACCTAAGAAATCTGCTGCGAAACTTACGATTACGTCAGCCTTATCAAAATGATATCCAGGAATCACTCTATCACCGAAATCCGCTTCATTAGCATCTAAGATACCTGAGTAAGACATGGCATCATTAGTAACCACTTTAGTTGAAGGATACTTAGCAACAAATGCATCTACTGCAGCTTGTGTCGTAGGACTCATTATCGTATTGGCAAGAATACGGATGTTAGACGCAGCTGATAATTTTGACATTACTGCCTTATCTAGTTCTGCCCATGTCGTTGAATCCCATGATTCACCATTTTTATTTAATGGTGCTTTGAATCTATTAGTATCATACAGATCTAAAACTGAAGCTTGCGCTCTAGCAGATGATCCACCTTGACCCATCTCAGCATTACCCTCAATCTTAATTGGACGTGCTTCTCTAGTCTTTACAAGTACTGGAGCATAATCACTTCCATTGACAAATGTAGAGGCGTAATAGTTAGCTACACCTGGGATTATCTCCTCTGGCTTCACTACATAAGGTAAAGCTCTTTTCACTGGAATATCACAGCCTGCTGCTATAGTCGCAGCACCGAGTCCAACTCCGAGGAACTTTAGGAAGTCTCTCCTATTTCCTTGAGAAGACTCTACTACTTCTTCGTTACCTAATGTTTCTAATAGTGAACTATCAGCAAACTCTTGCTCAGAAATAGCGATAAAGCTTTCATCTTGTGTAAGGTCTTTATCACCTATCCAGACGTTAGAATTCTTGTTGCTCATCTGTATGTTATGTTCGATTTATATTTAGATCTCGCGAGATCTTGTTTTTCTATATATAATATAATGTCTTGAGATCTCTATATTAATAGTGACACTTCTGACATTCTAATCCTCCGATATCCGCTACTGTAACCTTCTCTCTTTCTCCAGACTTAATCTCTTCGTGGTATTTAGCGTAATCTTTGTAGTAGTCGTTATCATTGAATTGTACTTCCGTCTGTCTGTGACAGTTGATACACCAACCCATAGATAGTGGTGCATCTTGCTTCAATACTTCCATCTCTTCTACGGCACCATGACAAGTTTGACATTCGATCTTACCTGCTGTTACGTGTTGAGCGTGATTGAAATAAACATGATCCGGAAGGTTGTGTACTCTTGTCCATTCTATAGGACCTTGTACCGTCTTCTTTTGCTCATTAGTCAATGAAGTCACTATATTATTCCATTGACCTTCGATCTCTGCCATATCATTATCATCTAGCTTTTCAATTTCCTTTTCATTTTTATAGTTGTCCGTGATCCACTTTGTAAATATCGCTTTGATTTCATCTTGTGACATTTCTTCATAGCCTTCGATGTACTTACCTGAATTGGGGTTCCAACCAGAAGAAGCATAAATCTTAGAAATCTCTGCAGTACCATGCTGTGATCCTACTTTGATCGCCGCGTGGCAATTCATACAAGTATTAGTAGCTGGTATTACTGCGTGCTTTGATCTACGCGCACCATCGTGACAATACTGACATTCAATCTTGTGTAATCCTGCGTGTGTTGCATGAGAGAATGCTATAGGTTGATCTGGCTCATAATTTTGCTGACGTCCGAGATTCATAGCATTATTAACTGTTGTATAACCTGCAAGTATTACTAGTGCAAATATCAGAATAGACACTAATCCTGATGAAGTGATAGATTCTAGTAATGACTTTCTTTGGTATGGTCTTCCTTCTTTCTCCGCATTGAGCTGATCTAGATTTCCGATTACTCTAAGTAGTATTAAAGCTAAAGCTCCTAAACATGCAAATAGAATCCAGTACCACATTCCGTTTGAGCTTTCTTTAGTAGCTCCTGGTCCATCAGTCACAACTTCTGGCTTTGGAGGTCCATATGACCCATCCGCTACGCCATTTACATAAGCTAAAAGAGATCCAATCTCATCATCTGTCAGATCTGGATAAGCCGTCATTATCGTTGGCTTCCATTCATTCCAAAGCTCTACCGCTCTTGGATGACCTGCTTTGATCATTGCTTGCGAATTACGAATCCAGCTATACAATGCCTCATCGTCACCCCATCTTTCTTGGGCGCCTCCAAGTGCAGGACCGGTCATGGCGGTCTTCATATCCTTGGCGTGACATTGAGCACAGTAATTTCTAAATAGGGTTTTTCCAGCGTCAGGACTGACTTGGGCTGTTAGATTGAAAGCGAAAAATAGGCCGAATAGGGCTATTAACGTTTTCATTTTCAGATGATTATAGATCATTCGTCTGTGTCTTTTATACAACATGTATTTCGAAGCTAATAATTAGTATTCATGCTTGTTCTAGCTTCGTCATGCAAAAGTAAAAATAGGGGTGGCTTTTATCAATATAATAAAGGGTATATTATTTATTTAGATTAAGTCTAAATAAATGCGAAGTAAGAATTAGATGAATTACATCTAATCCTTAGTATATAAGGTTTGTTAAGTAATATTGTATCGGAATAAAGTGTTGATTTTGGGAGGATGATACACTCAAGATTTCAAAGTATCTTTAGAAGATGAAAGGTGATTTTTGTTTGTGTAAGATGTTGGTATTATTGGCGATTTCCTTCGCCATACTTTCTTGCGGAAGTGAAGACCACGCGATTTCAAATCCGCTACTTGGAAAGTGGGTCAGTCCTTACAATCAAGATACTTATTGGGAATTTACATCAGGTAAAAATGTAAATTACCAAAAGGATGGAAGAGAATGGCCTGGAAACATAGAGTACATGGTTGGAGCTGAATACAAGTCAACCACTTTTGGACCTCTCTTCTATAAATATCAAAAATCCAAAGACACCATTAAATTTGCAACCTTTGGATCATTGAATAATCTAGATTGGAGGAAGTTTGCGGCACTGCGTGATAAAAACATCTTATATATCTGGAATTACAAAACACTACCTGGTATAGAAAATCATATCGATGAAGTATCCTACTTCTGCCTAGACGGCAAGACTTGTCCAAGCCAAACTTCTAGAAAAATAACTGTCGTAATCGAATCCGGATTAGAAGGAGCGGTACATATTGCTTTTAATCAAAGAGATGGAATTCCTCCAGAATTTGATCAAGATGGCAATCCTGTTATTATAGTCAATCAAGGTACTATACATAAAACACAATTGCCTTGGCATCCGGCCTATATGACTCATAATGCTTTTGATTTTGTCGTAAAAGATTGTGAGACTGGAGCTTTGACGGATATTAATGATTGGGGACATGATGCTTATCGAAAAAAAGTATTTGACATGTCTCGCAGTGATACCGTGACTTTTAAATCTACAGACTATTCATTATCTGCTTTTTCACATGGGTTTAATCAATATGGCAGAACTGATTTGGATTATGAATTTAGAGAGTATCTAAGTGGTCAAGTGGCTTCTTTCAGCTTTGATTATCTGTGGGATCGGTATAAGTACAAAGAGTATATGAAGAAGGTGAAGGCTAAGGGAGAAGATGTCAAGGGCTAAGGTTATTATGTCGATTTTCTACACTATAAAACTCAGAAAGAAGAAAGTCAAAAATAACTCCTCTACTATTATTCAAGTGCTTCTTATGCTACCAACGGTTCTCTTTTTCATTGAAAAATAGAAACAAAATTCTAGGCAGTTCTAATGCGGCGCTCATTGCCGCTCCCACATCCCACAAGAGCCGCCAATGCTATGCTGCTTGCTCGTGTAAACCACCATTAAAATTGATATTCCACATCAAATTAGATTGACACAGTATTAGAGAATTGTCCAATTTTGAATTATCTACTTCAACAAACTTTATTAGACAGATACAGCAGCTTTGATATGCGGATGCGGATCGTAGCCTTCCAAGGTGAAATCTTCAAATTTAAAATCGTAGATAGATTTTACACCTTTACGGATTTTCATTTGAGGTAACGTCCTGAAGTCTCTAGTAAGTTGCAGCTTAGCTTGGTCTAAGTGATTACTGTAGAGATGTACATCACCGAAAGTATGGACAAATTCTCCGTACTCGAGATCACAAACTTCTGCTAACATCATGGTAAGTAGGGCGTATGAAGCGATATTGAATGGAACTCCTAAGAAAGTATCTGCAGATCTTTGATAAAGCTGACAAGAAAGCTTTCCATCCGCTACATAGAATTGAAATAAGCAATGACAAGGCGTTAATGCCATATCTTCTAATTCTCCTACATTCCATGTATTGACTAGAATTCGACGGCTATTTGGATTATTTTTAATTAGGTCTACGACTCTCTCTATTTGATCTACAGTCTCGCCATTAGGCTTGGCCCAAGAGCGCCATTGCTTTCCATAGACTGGACCTAGCTCTCCATTTTCGTCTGCCCACTCATTCCAGATTCTCACGCCATTTTCTTTAAGATACTTGACATTGGTATCACCATTCAAAAACCAAAGCAATTCATATATAATAGACTTCAAATGAAGCTTTTTAGTCGTAATCATAGGGAAACCTTCAGCAAGATCGAACCTCATTTGATACCCAAAGCAAGAAATTGTGCCTGTACCTGTGCGGTCATCTTTCTTATTGCCATTATCTAGGATGTGTTGAAGTAGGTCGTGATACTGTTTCATAATTGCTAGCTTTAGCAGCAAATATAGGGTAGATTATGTATATATTTATTTCTAATCGGTGAGATTATAAAAACCCTATGGCAAAGCTCTAAATGCCTGTAGCATATGCCTTTGATTATGATAAATCACGACTCTCAAAGTATCACCTAATTTCAATTTAATCCACTTAGAAATACTCACTGAAGTCTTCGTACTTGATAAATCTACATTCTTTGCATTACCAAGTATTTCCAAAATCTGCTTCTGATGTCTTATGAATTCCTCGATCACTTCTTTATCTAATTTAGAACCAATAGGATTCATAGATTTGAAGGTATTGATCTTTTTCATGTTAGATCTTGGTCTCATACTTTTGGCAAAGTAATTCCCCACTCTACCACTCACAAAAAAAGGATTTACTTTACCTTTAAAGGCCTTTATTCTCTGTTCCATTTCTGGAATATAGAATCTACCGTATCTATTTAAATGTTCTAGACATTCCAAAACACTCCACGAATCTTCATTGGATTTATGATTGAGGTTTTGCATTTCTAATTCATTTAATTCTTTCGCTTGCTTAAGTATATTCAATGTAATATTTCTTAAGTCCTCTAATAAGGCATTACTTTCAACTTTCATATCATTTATTTTGATACAAAGATCAATAGAGATGAATTAGTAAATCTTGATCGAAATCAAGATTTACTAATTCTGGAAAGTGTCTCTGGAGTCATATTTAAATAAGAGGCAATATATTTATGCTGAATCTCTTGAAATAATCTAGGACTTCTTGCAAGCACTCTCTTATATCTTTCCAAGGGAGATTTAGTTAATATATCAATCTCACGTTCCATGCATTCTAAAAGTAAAATTCCCAAGATCTGTTCCCATGCGTTCTTCAGTTTTTGATTTTTCAAAATAAGATCAGTGAAATCACTTTTTCGGATCAACTTTAACTTTGTTTTTCTGATGGATTGAATATTCAATGGAGATTTACTAGAAGTAATAAAAGAATCTAAAGCGGCAACAAGGTCTCCTCCATAGCCAAATCGAATAGTCTTTTCTTCATGATCATCACTTATGTAAAATCGCAAACTTCCTTCTTCTACCAGATATAAATTAGTATCTATAGTATCCTCCATTTTTAAAAAATCTCCCTTCTTCAAAAGTATTTCTTTAGACCAAATTCTTTGAGCTATGATCTGCTCAATAATATTTTTTAAGGGAGATCTTTTATCACCAGTATTTATAGAATAATTATCAATTTTATCCATCATAATTAAAGTTAAATATGCAACTTATTTTCGAGTGTGCTGCTTAACAATTTCCAAAACTGCATCACCGTATTTCATCAACTTTACACGACCTATTCCATCAATAGCCAACAGCTCTCTATTGTCTTGTGGCAATGCGGTGGCAATCTGCTCAAGAGCTTTATTGGTCATAATGACATAAGCAGGAACTCCTTGCGATCTTGCTAATCCTAGTCGCCAAGATTTAAGCTTTGACAAAAGGTCGCGATCTGCGCCATCTGTATCCATAGACAATTTAGGCACTTTAATTTTAGGCTTCTTATCATTAGGAATAAACTTACTCAACATGATCGTCGATTCACCTTTAAGCACAGGCATAGATAGCGGTGTAGATTTAAGCTTTGATCGATCGGTAAAGTCAATTGAAATTAATCCCTGGTTAATCATCTGGGTCACATAATGTTTCCAATCCAAAAATGGGATTTCTCTTCCTACACCAAATGTTTTAATACCATCTAATCCACTATCTCTAACTTCAATTCTATTCGAACCACGAAGCACATCAATTAATAAATTAAGGTTAGCTGATTCTCCTGATCTAATGACTGCGCTTAATGCCATTTGAACGTACTTAGTACCATCAAAAAGCTCAGGAGGATTGAGACAATTATCACAATGATCACATTCCGTATTTCTATATTCTCCAAAATAGTTAAGCACTAAATTAGTACGACAACTAGAGGCGGTCGCAAATTCCCACATCCGCTCTAACTTAGCACGTTGTACAGTTTTAAATTGTTCTGTCGCATCACCTTCATCAATAAATCTCTGAAGGTTTACATAATCACCCCAACTATGAAACAAAAGTGATTCTGCAGGCTTGCCGTCACGTCCTCCCCTACCAATTTCTTGATAATAACTTTCGATATTTTTAGGCATATTATAATGAATCACCCAACGTATATTAGGTTTGTCAATACCCATACCGAATGCTATAGTGGCACAGACTATTTGTATTTCGTCGGCTTGAAATTCGTGCTGGACTTCTGCTCTTTCCTCAGCTGAAATGCGAGCATGATAAGCTCTAGCTTTATAACCTTGCGCTCTTAAATCTTCGGCTACTTTCTCTGTACTCTTTCGACTTAAACAATAAACAATTCCAGCTTCTTCCTGATGAGAAAGTAAAAAGTTTGAAATTTGTTGAATTCTTTTTTGCCCAGAACTCACTACTGTTTTGATATTAGTACGCTCAAAGCTTGAAAGAAACTGTTGGGGTTCTTGTAGATTGAGTTGGTCAATAATATCCGACTGAGTAGCATGATCAGCGGTCGCCGTGAGAGCGACTAAGGGCACTTCTGGAAATACCTCTTTTAGCCTTGATAGTTTTACATATTCGGGTCTAAAATCATTACCCCAAACCGATACACAATGCGCTTCATCAATTGCGAATAGACTTACATTTTTGCTTTGGAGATATTCTAAAAATCGACCTGACAAAAGACCTTCCGGAGAAATATATAGCATCTTAAGATTATTCTCATCGATATCTTTTTGAATTCTTCGTTTAGTCTCTTCATCATTATTACTATGCAATGCCTCAGCTGCTATATCTAATTGCTTCAGTGCCGCTACTTGATCATTCATCAATGCAATGAGAGGCGATACTACTATCGTAAGTCCTTCTCTCACCAAAGCGGGAATTTGATAACATAAAGACTTTCCGCCTCCCGTAGGCATAATGACTAAATTATCATTACCATCAATAACAGATTGAATAATATCACCTTGCTGATCACGAAATGCGCTATAGCCAAATATGTCTTTAAGGATTTGTATTGCAGTAGGCATTCTTTATTAATGATTAGATTATAGAAATAAGATGAGCAAATGTAAGTACTGAAGGATAAGTTTAGGTATAAGATGAAGTTTAATCTCAAAAGCTTCAATTTGATTACTTTTGAGTTTCAAATTCAATATACAAAATGGGCTTTTTTACACCTCAATCTCCTAAAACCAACACTGTCATCATTAGTTTACTATTAGTCTTCGGAGCATATTTTGGTGCATCATACGTTTCGTTCATATCTGACAATCGTGATTTCGTTATGATTGGCGGCTACTTAATCCTATTATTAGGAGTATATGTTAGAGGGCTTTAATTAGTATCAGTCCAATAAAGTGCAGATATTACTGAACACTATTGCACTCATTTTGCTTAGTAATATAACTTAACAAATTTCTATGTACTCATCTTTACAGGCATGTGTAAATGATCTTGAAAAATCAGGTCAATTACTTCGCATAAAGACCCCTTTAGATCCTAATCTTGAGATCGCAGAAGTACATAGAAGAATATTCGAAACTGGAGGTCCAGCTTTACTTTTCGAAAATATAATCGGGAGTCCATTTCGAGGATTATCCAATATCTATGGCACATTCGAAAGAACGGATTGGTTGTTTAGAAAGACCCTTGAAAAAGTGCAGAAAGTTACTGAGTTAAAAGCTGATCCAGCTAATTTTCTAAAGAATCCAACGCGATACCTATCTGCGCCATTCACTGCTTTATCAGCCTTGCCTACCAAAGCAAGATTTTCGAAACCTGCTATGTACGGACAGACTACTATCGATCAATTGCCATTGATCAAATCATGGCCGATGGATGGTGGTGCATTTGTGACTATGCCACAGGTGATGTCATTGCCTCCAGGATCTAAAAATATGATGCAATCAAATCTCGGAATGTATCGTATTCAACTTACGGGTAACGACTATAAGACCAATGAAGAAGTTGGCCTTCATTATCAATTACACAGAGGTATCGGTGTGCATCATAAGGAATACCTAAAGAGTGATGAACCATTCAGAGTATCTGTCTTTATTGGTGGTCCACCATCCCACGCATTCTCAGCTATTATGCCCATGCCAGAAGGCTTGAGTGAATTAACTTTTGCTGGGATGTTAGCTGGAAGAAGATTTAGATATGCATTTGATGATATGGGTCATGCGATTTCGACTGATGCTGATTTTGTGATCACAGGCACCATCGATAAAAAGAGAAAAATGCCTGAAGGTCCTTTTGGTGATCATCTCGGATACTATAGTCTCACTCATGATTTTCCTGTGATGAAAGTAGATCGAGTCTACCATCGCAAAGATGCTATTTGGCATTTTTCTATAGTGGGGCGACCACCTATGGAAGATAGCAGCTTTGGTTATTTGATTCATAAGTTAGTGAAAGCATTGACCCCTGGAGAATTTCCAGGATTGAGATCGATCAACGCAGTAGATGCAGCAGGTGTACATCCACTCTTACTAGCCGTAGGAGGCGAAAGATATATGCCATTTCGTGAACGTGTGCCAGAAGAGATCATTACCATTGGTAATAGAATATTGGGCAGTGGGCAAACTTCATTAGCGAAGTTTTTATTTATCGCGGCGGACGACGATGATCCTAATTTAAATGCGGATAATATTGAACATTTCTTTTATCACTTCTTAGAGCGTGTTGATTGGAATCGAGATTTACATTTTCAAACGAAAACAACTATTGATACCCTCGATTATTCTGGTAGTGGATGGAATGCTGGGTCCAAAGTATTAATTGCTTGTAGAGGTGAAGTTAAGAGAAAACTTGCGACGAAAATTTCATCGGATCTAAGTTTACCTAGTGGCTATTCAGATGCTAAAGTTGCATTACCTGGAATATTAGCCATACAGGCACCTCAATTTTCTTCACAGGCCAATGCCACTTTAGAAATGGAGCAATTATCCAATCATCTTAAGGCCCAAGAGTTATCAGAGTTTCCGCTAATTCTTATCGTTGATGATGCCCAGTTTACTTCTGCTACGCTTAACAATTATCTATGGGTGGCTTATACGAGAGCCAATCCTTCACATGATATTTATGGTGTTGATAGTTACACCGAACATAAGCATTGGGGTTGCAAAGGTTCCTTGATAATAGATGCAAGGATAAAACCCCATCATGCGCCAGAATTGGTTGAAGATCCCAAGGTGACTAAGAAAGTCGATCAATTATTTAGTAAGGGAGGTGAGTTGTATGCATATAAGTAATCTTGCTTAAAACCAAAATGACAAGTATTATATAAGACTTTCAATCTGATAGTTACCACTGCACATTTTCACTTACTCTTAATCCCAAAACTTTATTGCATTTTCCATATCCACGAAGACCAATTTTTCGTCTTTCCTATAGCCCCTAATTCCAAATGGATAATGTCCTCCTTGATTTTGAATTAGATCCTCCAAAAATAAAGTGCCATCGATATTTAATAAGGCTATATCCTTATGATCATGATGGTAAAGATACATCATGGAATTTCCATATTTAGTGATAAAATATCTTCCCAACACTTTCGATTTTTCTTCAAATTGTTCATTATAAACATAGGTGTA